>CAWUKP010000325.1:0-3117 GCA_963922975.1 uncultured Spongiivirga sp.
CTTGAAGTGGAATTCCTTGCTCCTGCGCCAATTCGGTTGAAATTCCGTGCACGCGCTCTGCATCATAGGGAATGTTAAAACCTTCGGGTTGTATCAGGTAGTCTTGATGCTCAATCAAACGGCCCATGGCATCGTGCATCTGCCAAGCAATTTGAATGGCTCTCGGCCAATTGTCAACATCCGAAATTGGAGCGTCCCAACGCTTGGGAAGACCCGTGGTTTCCGTATCAAAAATCAAATACATGCGCGCAAAATCTAGAGTAGCTAAATTAAGTGATTAGGGTATTTTGCTGTGAAAATATTTATCAGGAGTTATCAACGATTATTGCACTTCGTTCAAATCGATAAAAGGCACTTGAAAGAACGTACCTTCTTGCATAATAGTCTCTGCGTTTGTACCACTTTGGATGGCTTGAAAATTGAAGGTTCCTGTGAGGTATGTATTCGTAATTTCTTCCACAACAATAACTCCTGCACCGCGTTCTCTTCCCGTAGAAAAAATAGGCTCCTCACCTTGCGCGTAGCGTGCTACGTTGGCACTGTTTAAGCCAAGGTCGTAGGTGCCAGCGGTGGCACTTTCAAAACGCAGTGCAACAATTTCGTTCCCCAACGTAGCATTAATGGTGACTGAGCCATTATCGTTGCGAATGGCTGCCATCTCTGTGGCATCCCAAAATTCGCTATTCAGCAGCCCCTCAAAAGCAGGCGAATTGAACTCTGTATCTTCACAAGCCAGAAATGTAAGCGCAAGAAATAGGGTTATCAGCTTTTTCATAGGCTAAAATTAGGGAAAATATTCGCAGGAAAACGTCTAACTTCAAGAAATAGGCTTATCTTTGCACGCACTTTTAGATAAAGTGTTCTTTTAATAAATTAATAATGTGGGTCGGGCACCCCGAAATTTAATGAAATATGCCAGTAAAAATTAGACTTCAAAGACACGGTAAAAAAGGAAAACCATTCTATTGGATTGTTGCCGCAGATTCACGTGCAAAGCGCGATGGACGTTACCTCGAAAAACTAGGAACTTACAACCCAAACGTGAACCCTGCAGCCATTGATTTGGATGTTGACGGAGCGGTGAAGTGGTTAGAGAACGGCGCACAGCCAACAGATACTGCGCGTGCTATCCTTTCTTACAAAGGAGCTATGATGAAAAAGCACCTCAATGGCGGTATTGCCAAAGGCGCTTTAACTGAGGAGCAGGCTGATAAGAAATTCCAAGCTTGGTTAGAAGAGAAAGAAGCAAAGATTCAGGCCAAGAGAGATGGTTTGAGCAAAGCAGAAGCAGATGCAAGAGCCAAGGCATTAGAAGCTGAAAAAGAAGTGAGTGATAAGCGCAAAGCTGATCTTGCTCCTGCACCAGTGGAAGAAGTAGCCGAAGAAGCTCCAGCTGCCGAAGCTGCTAGTTCTGAAGAAGAGTAAATTTTTTCGACGATGAGAAAAGAGGATTGTTTTTACCTCGGCACCATCGTATCAAAATTTAGTTTCAAAGGAGAGCTGCTAGTCAAACTAGACACCGACGATCCAGAAACATACACTGCATTGGAATCAGTTTTTGTCGCTTTAGGCGAAGAACTGGTTCCTTTTTTTTTGGAAAAGGTCAAACTTCACAAGTCAAATCTGCTACGCGTCAAGTTTGAGGATGTCAACGATGAAGCCACTGCCGATAGCCTCATGCGCGCGGAACTTTACCTTCCTTTAGAAGCTTTACCCGTTCTTGAAGGGAATCAATTTTATTATCACGAAGTGATCGGCTTCACGGTTGAAGACGTCAACTTTGGATCCATCGGCGTCTTAAAAAGTGTCAACGAAAACAGTGCACAGCCTCTGTTTTGTATCGACCACCAAGGTGCTGAAGTGCTTATTCCTATACACGATGAATTCATCAAAACGGTAGATCGGGATTCAAAAAAATTGATCGTTAGTACCCCAGAAGGTTTGATAGACTTGTATCTTCAACTTTAGTCGCATCTTTGCTTCGATAAGAATTTTCTCGAATGTCGCAACCGTTTCAATTCAAACAGTTCAGCATCCAGCAAGATCAATGTGCCATGAAAGTAGGCACCGATGGTGTGCTATTAGGTGCATGGACCCCAGTAGAAAACAAACCACAACAGATCTTGGATGTAGGAGCGGGTACCGGCTTAATTGCTTTAATGCTGGCACAACGAACGGATGCCTCACAAATCGATGCCCTGGAAATTGATGTGGCGGCCTATGAGCAATGTGTGGAAAATTTCGAGCAGTCACCATGGAGTGATCGACTTTTTTGCTATCATGCTTCTTTCCAGGAATTTTGGGAAGAAATGGAGGGCGAAGAAACCTACGACCTCATCGTTTGCAACCCCCCCTTTTATCTACCCAACCACAAAAGCGCCAACCCAGAAAGAGATCTAGCGCGCTTTCAAGATGCCTTGCCATTTGAACATTTGATATATGGTGTTTCAAAACTTTTGAATGAAGCCGGGCACTTTGCCGTAATCATTCCTTTTGAAGCGGAAACCACCTTCATCGATCTGGCAAGTCGAATCGGACTTTCGCCCAAAACCATCACACACGTTCAAGGAAATCCTTCTTCAGCGGTGAAACGGAGTTTGATCCTGTTCTCGAAGGCAAACGTTGCTGCGGAGGAAACGAAGCTGATTATTGAAACAGAAAGGCACCAATTTACTCCTGAATACATCGCCTTAACCCGCGACTTCTACCTAAAAATGTAACAAGACCGAATTGTATTGTTATATTTCTTTATCTACCTTTGAAAAAATTTGCGATTTCCATGAAGCCAGACCTTTTCGAAGCCCCTGATTACTATCAATTAGACGAGTTACTTACTGACGAACACAAGTTGGTTAGAGATGCTGCCAGAAGTTGGGTGAAGCGTGAAGTTTCACCGATTATCGAGGACTATGCGCAGCGTGCTGAATTCCCCAATCAGATCATTAATGGTTTGGCTGAGATTGGTGCTTTCGGCCCCTATATTCCTGAGGAGTACGGCGGCGCGGGCTTAGACCAAATCAGCTATGGACTGATTATGCAAGAAATCGAACGAGGGGATAGTGGCGTGCGTTCCACTGCCTCTGTTCAGTCTTCTTTAGTCATGTACCCGATCTGGAA
>CAWUKP010000326.1:0-3115 GCA_963922975.1 uncultured Spongiivirga sp.
TAGTTTAGGTGATTGTGTGGAGATACAAACGAAAACACTTTCCGTCATCGAAGCCGAAGAATTTGATGGCGAAGGACCTGCTGAGGTAGAAGGCATTACCATTTTCGATCTCTATCCTAATCCGTCAAATGGTAATTTCACAGTAAGCGTACAGCTAAATGAAGTAATGCCGGCCAACATCCGTGTATTTGGTTTGGGCAGTAATTACGTTCATGCGCAGCAGTATATGGAAGGTAGCGATACCTACGAGGCTTCCTTCAATCTTTCGGTAGCCGCAGGAATTTATGTGGTATTGTTGGAAACTCCTAGTTTCACGCAAGTGCGTAAGATTGTGATTGGACAGTAGCTTGTATTAAAAGTTGAGTGTCCAACTGAAATAGTGATCCATAATAGAGGCCTTGTTCGTTTCAATGTATTCGAGATAGGCCTCTGCTACGGGTGAGAGTTTCTTTGATTTGAGCCATACCAGATTCCAAGTGGTAACAATGGGTAAGCCTTTTAATGGTATTAGCTGAAGATCGTTATTTTTCATTTCATTTTTAAGTCCGATAAGTGGCATGATGGAGTACCCCAAACCTGCAATGAGCGCTTGTTTGAGCGCTTCATTCGAGGTAAGTTCCAGGCGTTTGTTACCTGTGACTCCCTGTTTGCTCACATAGTCTTCCATGGCTTTGCGAGTCGCGGAACCTTCCTCGCGAAACAACAAAGGGTAACGGTGTAGAATTTCACTGTTTTTACAACTGCGTTCGCTTTCAAGTTCTGCGCTCCCAATCAGAAAAAGTTTATTCTTCATCAAAGAAACAGAATTCAGTGAAAGTTGGTCTGGAATGACGGAGACCAAGGCGAAATCAACCTCATTGTTCTCCAAACTTTGTACAACTTTTGTTTTATTGGTTACGTCCATGTTAAAGTCTATTCCTGGATATTTTCGGGTGAAGGCTCCTAAAAAGTAGGGCATCACATACTTTCCTGTAGAAACTACTGAAAAGGTGAGTTTTCCGGCAAGCTTGCCTTCGTGGGCTGAGGCTGCATATTGAATGCTTTCAACTTCTGCGAGAATACGTTTCGCCGCTTCGGCAATTTCCCGACCAAAGGTGGTAATATGCAACTGCCTGCCAATTACTTCGGTGAGCGGTACCGAAAATTGGTCTTGAAATTTTTTCAACTGAATGGACACCGCTGGCTGGGTCAAAAAAAGCTCTTCCGAGGCTTTGGTAATGCTCTTATTCTCAACAATTTTTAAAAAAATACGAAGCTGATTCAGTGTATAATTCATAAGAAATGATTATATAAAACATTATAAATATAAATAAAAATATATGAATTAATCTACAGAGATTTGCGCCAGCAAAATTCAAAATCGTTTGAGAAATGGCAATAGTAAGTTCAGTAAAAATCAAGAGAACGCCTAGTCAGGTAGCACAATATCCTGGGTATTTGGTCACTAAGTTGTCGAAGACTCAACTTCAGAATCTAGTGCGCTTATTCTCCGTAATCCTATTGTTATCCGTGATGAGCACCGCAATAGTGATCAGTATGAGTTATGAGTACATATTCTTCACTGAATTGGTATTAGGCTCTTTCATGGTGCTGTGTTTGTTTTTCTTAAGGGGTGTTAGTTCAAGGAGTATTCAAAATCAACTTTCAAATAAAAACTAAAATGATGACTGAAGTAATTCAAAAGGTACAATTGGTAGACGGTAAGTTTACACCTTCAGAGGCCAGTGATGTAATTAAAGGACTCATTCAAGAGAAGATCAACTTTCACAAATTACAGCGATTGAGTATTTGTGAGGGCGATGAAAAAGGAGATTGCCGTTATCCTGATGGTCGTGTTACCGAATTGGTTGCAGAGCTTTCTGTAGCTCAAGAAATTATTGCAGAAGCCAGACAGAAAGGAAAACAACTTCGTATCAATGGCATTCTGGAACTCGAATTTGTAGACTAGTCCCATCTAGCAACTTCAATTGACAGTATGGATTTACACCTTTTGGTGGATAATCTCACCAACCCTGCCTTGCTCTTTTTCTTTCTCGGTCTGTTGGCCATTCGATTAAAGAGCGACTTAGAAATTCCTCAAAACTCCTCCAAATTTATTGCTTTATACCTCTTGCTCTCCATTGGTTTCAAAGGAGGGCAAGAGCTTTCGCACAGCGATTGGAGTCTTGAAATAGGCTGGTCCTTACTCGCAGGGATTGTCCTAGCTATTGTGGTGCCTATTTATACTTTTTTTGTGCTCCGATGGCGATTTTCAGTTTCCAATGCAGGTGCTATTGCCGCTTCGTACGGCTCAGTGAGTGCGGTAACCTTTGTGACGGCCATTAGTTTTTTAGAGATGGAAAACATTGAGTTTGGTGGGCACATGGTGGCCGTCATGGCTATTATGGAAGCCCCGTCCATCATCATTGGTGTTTTGTTGATGAGCTTGTTCGACAAAGAAAACTGCGGAAATACCAGTATGAGCAAAATGATTGGGCACTCTGTAACCAATGGAAGCGTATTACTCATTCTCGGAAGTCTAGTGATTGGGTATTTAGCCAGCGAGGCGCAAGCTGAAGGGATCAAGCCTTTCACTACAGATATTTTCAAAGGATTTTTAGCGGTCTTTTTATTGGATATGGGGATTACCAGCGGGAAGAAGTTGGGTGCCTTGGTGAAAAAAGGAAAGTTTGCGCTCGCCTTCTCCATCATTGTACCCATCATCAACGGTTGTATCGTTGCCATGGCTTCTGGATGGTTTTTGGAGAGCGAAGGAAACCGCTTCTTGTTGGCCATATTAGCAGCGAGTGCTTCCTATATTGCAGTACCCGCGGCAATGCGTATTGCGGCACCAAAGGCGAATCCAAGCTTGTATTTGCCCATGGCTTTGGCTATTACCTTCCCCTTCAATATTACTTTGGGGATGCCCTTGTTTCTGTGTTTAGTGCAGTTGTAATGGAATAGCTGCTATGGCGCTATAGGTGTTCGTATTCCAGAAAACTATTCAGCATACAGCTTTGTCTACAAAACTTCACCTCCACTAGCTTTGTTGCACGGCGACGTGCAAATTCCTATTTGGTCTAGTTATTTACAGATTGACCGGAAAACTGAAAGGCCGAAAGGAGGAATTGTTATA
>CAWUKP010000327.1:0-3076 GCA_963922975.1 uncultured Spongiivirga sp.
CATTGCCATGCTGTATTCTGTACTGGCTACCATGCTTACGCTGTTCCTGTTGAACACCTTTGTGATTATGTTCAGGTTTGAGAGGACCTTCACAGAATCGTTGGCGCTTCAAGACTTTGAAGATTATTGGCCCTCTTTGTTGGTGGCCATTGTAATTACGCTGGTATTTTACCTATTGTTTTACTACAAACATCGCCAGGATACTAGGGTAAAAGAACAGAAAATTATTGCTCGAACGGCTTCGGCCCAGTTTGATGCCTTAAAGAATCAACTAGATCCACATTTTCTTTTCAATAGCTTGAACGTATTGACCTCCTTGATTGAAGAAGATCCGCGTCAGGCTCAAAAATTCACCACCTCTTTGTCAAAGGTATATCGCTATGTATTGGAGCAGAAGAATAAGGAGTTGGTTACTGTAGACGAAGAACTGAAATTCGCGCGCACCTATGTGGGCCTTCTGAAAATGAGGTTCGAGGAAAGCATCATTTTCAATATTCCAGAACGCGCAAGTAATCCCGAAGCTAGGGTGGTGCCCTTATCCTTGCAACTACTGCTAGAAAATGCGGTGAAACACAACAGCGTGACCCCAAACAAACCCTTACAAATTACTATTGAAGAGGTTGACGGACAATTGCAGGTGCGCAATAATCTACAACCGAAGCAAGTGGTGAAGAAGGGCAGTGGTGTGGGCTTGCGTAATATTCAACAACGCTATGCCATTTTAAGTAATAAACCTGTGTCTATTCAAAAGACGGCCACCGAATTTATTGTACGCATCCCCATGTTGACACGACAGGTAAGCACAGTCGTCAAAAAGCAAGAGACCTATTTAGAAGATAAGCGGTATTTGAGGGCTAAAGAGCGCGTGGATGCTTTAAAAAATTTCTATGGAAATCTTACCGCCTACTGCGTGGTGATTCCTGTACTCTGGTTTATCAATTACCAGACCACAAGCTTCATTTGGGCCATCTTTCCAACACTGGGTTGGGGTTTTGGCGTGTTGATGCATTGGATGGAAGCCTCAGGTAAAAACCCGTTCATGGGCAGAAATTGGGAACGTCGCAAGATCAAAGAATTCATGGACGAAGACGACTTTTGAATTCTTCAGAAGAGAAGCACAACTCGTCATTCAAATATGACAGTTCAGTGATAAACTTTTAGAGAAGCATGCCGGTCTTCGGATATTTGAACTGTAATCATCAAAGAAGTTCAATCATCAACAAAACGAAAATCATGAAAAATTTTGACAACAACCGGTATCTTAGAGCAAAAGAACGCGTACAAGAATTAAGAGGGTTCTATGGAAACGCCACAGCCTACCTGATCGTAATCCCACTATTGTGGTTTGTGAATTTATACTACACTCCAGGTTTTGTGTGGGCGATCTTTCCTACCTTAGGATGGGGTATTGGCTTGGCATCGCACTGGCTGCAAGTATCTGGTCGTCATCTCCTCTTAGGAAAGAATTGGGAGCGCCGCAAGATACAGCAGTTTATGAAAGAAGACGATTTTAACTTTTAAGCAACGGGCTACAAACGGATCAAACACCAACCATCATGGAAGAGTTCAATAAAGAAAGCAAATACATACGCGCTAAAGAGCGGGTAGACGAACTGAAAAAATTCTATGGAAACCTGACATCCTACATCATTGTGTGCACGGGACTCGGTTTACTAAATTACTTCACCTATTGGGGATACAAATGGTTCTTATGGGTCGTGCTCGGCTGGGGTATTGGCGTATTCTTTCACGCCATAGGAACGTTTAACTTGAACCCCTTCTTCGGAAAAGACTGGGAAAAGCGTAAGATCAAGAAATATATGGACGAAGACAAAGACGATTATCCAACCACCAACCGTTGGGAATAAAAAACAATTGCTATGGACAGCTATTCACAAACAGACAAGTACACACGAGCCGTAGAGCGCGTTAAAGAGATCAAGGGTTTCTACAGACATCTCACAATTTTTATCCTGATCAATATTGCCCTCTTCGTGATCAACACGGATATTCTCGATTTCATTGCACGCGATCGCCAAGATCCAGATTTTAGGGCATGGTTAAATTGGAATGTTTGGATCACCCCTTTATTGTGGGGCATCGGACTCACCTTTCACGGACTGAACGTATTCTTGTTCAAAGGAAACTTCTTGAGAAAATGGGAGGAACGCAAGCTGCAGCAGTTCATGGAAGAAGAACAAGAAAGCTTTGACGACTAGCGGAAGCCATTTCAAGAAATTTGAATTTCTAGTACATTTGATATCCACCAACCTTTTTGCAAACTATGAATGTTCTCATCATCGAAGATGAAAAACCTGCTGCCAGAAGACTGGCCAGATTGCTCGAAGAACTCAATCTGAACGTAAACCAAATGCTGCACTCTGTCGCAGAATCGATCGCATGGTTTCAGAGCCATCCGCATCCAGATCTTATATTTCTGGATATTCAGCTGAGTGACGGTCTGTCTTTTGAAATCTTTGATACCATCGAAGTGAGGTCGCCTATCATTTTCACAACCGCCTATGATGAGTATGCGTTGCAGGCTTTCAAACTCAATAGCATTGATTATTTGTTGAAACCCATCGACGATGAAGAGCTCGCTGCGGCAATTCAGCAGTTTGAGGCGCAAAAGCCAGCCCAACAACCCCTTCAGATAGATTTTGAAGACATTAAAAAGTTATTGGTGAATCCAGTGGAACGTGAATACAAGAAGCGCTTCACCGTGAAAGTGGGGCAACATTTGAAAATGCTTCCTGTGGATGAAATCGAATGTTTTTACAGCGAGAATAAAGGTACCTACGCATACACTAGCGACGGACGAAATTACTTGTTGGATACGACTTTGGAAGGACTAGAAGACGAGTTGGCACCTGAAACTTTTTTTCGCGTGAGCCGTAAATTCTATGTCAATATCAACTATATCAAAGACATTGTTAGCTATACCAATAGTCGTTTGAAAGTAAAGCTTCAAAAATTCAACGAGCAAGAGATCATCGTGGCTCGCGAACGGGTGAAGGATTTTAAACTGTGGTTGGAATAGACCTCTGATACTGGCTTCATTTCTAGTTTTACGTTT
>CAWUKP010000328.1:0-3056 GCA_963922975.1 uncultured Spongiivirga sp.
TTGGTATCGTAATTCATATCGCCAATGAGCCTAATTTCTGTGGAAAGATCCCCACTGGGGTAGCGCTGAGAACCTGGCGCTCCAAATACGATATTGTCTTTATCTACAAGCTGCACATAATAGTCATAGTCTTCTCTGAACATCACCTCCTCGTATTGATCTTCTAGAGCATCAGCGCTAATCACTTGTTCTGGCGGATTTCCCCTAAAGGAAAGTTTGGAGAAGCTCCTGGAGGAAAGCTCAAGGCCATTTTCATCTTTGACAATCACGGTCACAGGAACTCCTTCTCTTAGGGCATCCTTGACAGGCGCTTCCAGTTCGTCGCTTTCAAAAGACAGGTCGGCCAAGTTATTGAATTCGTCAAATGCGATGTCTTGATCGGCAATACCTGTTCCTCCATCTACGGAAATAGTAGCAGTAACTGGCTTATATCCTTTTCTAGCAATATCCCTTGCACTGATACGTATTCCGAGTTCGCCTTCATCAATTTCAAATTCATCTAACGAAATACTTGGCGGCAACTCTTCAATATTGCCACTACCAGAAGGGTCGGTAGTGTCGTCATTACTACTACATGCAATTGCCATCACCCAAAGGCTAAGCAACAGTAACTTCGTCAATTTTTTTTGTGCTGTTTTCATAATGTATTGTTTTGTGGTTTTTAAAAGACTGTTTTGTGCGGCTTGTCCGAAGAAGGTCTGCAGCCCTGGCCGGACAAGACACCACAAAACGGGTTGTCATTTTTACCTGACACCACAAACGTAATTACTTGATTTTCAATACTCAAAAAGAGTGGGTGGACAAAAGGTGGACACCCGAAAATAGATGCAAGGACAAAAGGTGGACGTGAAGTTATACTCCTTGTGTTTACAGGGACAAAATGAGGTCTTGAAGTGAGTCTTCACTGGCGATATCTAGCTTTTTGCGAAGACGATAGCGCGCTTTTTTGATGCCTTCCTGCGAAATATTAAGGATGTTGGCGATCTCTTTGGAGGATAAATTCATCTTTAACAAGGCCATCAAACGAAGTTCGTTGGGCGTAACCTCCGGAAAGCGCTGCTTTACATGTTTGTTGAAGTCTTTATGAACTTGTTCAAAATACCGAGCAAAATTTTCCCAATTGTTGTCGCTCTGCAAGTCGAAATCAATGGTTTGTATCAGTTTTTGATAGCCGTTAGAACCATGATGGTCATGCTTCAATAGCTGGGCTTTTTCCTTGATACTCTCCAAAACTTCATTCTTCTTGGCCAAGTGAAGTGCATGTGTGGTCAATTCTTTTCGCTTGAAGGCCAATTCACTTTCTACCTTCTCTCGTGCCAATGCATTTCGCTTGCTACGTTGTCGAAAGCCGTAGAAAGCCAAACCGAGAACTATAACCGACAGTCCTAATCCTGTGCCTAATAATGTGCGTTGTAGGCCGTTCAATTTAGCTTCTTGTTCTAGGAGTGCGATCTCGTTCTCCTGCAAGGTGATTTGCTGTTCTTTAATCTCAGACTGATAGCGCACCTCCAACTCATTGATTTTATCGATGCTTTGCCGTTCAAAAAGGCTGTCCTTCAGTTTAATGCGTTTAGCAGCATATCCAAAGGCATTCTTGTAGTCTCGCTGTCCTTCATATGCATTGGCAAGGCCTATGTAGGTACTTATTAACAGCAAACTATTTTTAATCTCCTTGCTGATCTTTTCAGAGGCTTTGAAATAATCTAAGGCTTTGTCATAATCTTCATAATGGTTTCTGATGAGACCGAGATTGTGCAAGGCAACGGACAATTCTTTTTTGAAATTTGCAGTTTCAGCCGACTGCTTGGCTTGTAAGAAATAGTTTTCAGCTACTTCCATACTGTCCTTGGCCCTGTAAAGATTTCCTAAGTTATTGTAACTAAGGGCTAAACTTTTGTGCCTTTCCAGTTTCTCGTAGATCGGGATACTTTTTTTATAGTAGCGAAGTGCTTGATCGTATTGCTTACTTTTCTTATAATTGACAGCATAATTGTTCCAGTCCGTAGCCAATTTGAGAGAGTCTTGCTCTTTCAAATGGATTTCTTCAAGTAAACCATTGTAATAGTTAGATTTTTCTATGTTCCCGATCTTACCATAGATTCGAACCAGCGAAATGTAACTCTTTTCTTTACTTTTTGAGTCAAAGCCCATGGTGTCTTTCATTCTCATTGAGGTAAGAATATTTTGAACGGCCTCTTCAAAAAGCCCCATCCTTTCCAGTGCCATCCCTACATTGTTGTATGAGGTAGCCAACATGCTTTTATTACCATCTTTCCTATACACCTCGAAGAGCTCCCTACTTATCTCCAACACTTTTTGATGGTTACCCTTCCGATAGTAATATTTACCCAATTTATGAAGGACTCGACCTTTTTCTTTCTTAATTTTTGTGGAAAGTACCAGTGCAGTGTCCAAATATAGTTTGGCAGCTTCGCGATCTTTATTCAATATTTTGTCGAAGAGTAGCACATACGAACGAATTTTTAGGCTGTCGTGTTGGGTCGGAATGGCTTGTTGAATACTGTCAACCTCCTGCTGGAGTTGCGCGCCAACTGAGAAACTCAATCCCCAAACAGCGAAGAGCAATATTGCTTTGATAGAAAGACGCATCGCAAAGCGTTTTTTTAAAGATACCAAATTATTTTTGCCGACTTTAGCGCTTTCAAATTCTCACGGTTGAAAAACATTTCAAGTCGCATCCTCATCGTAGCGATCTTATCAGGAATCGCCATTATCCTTATCAGTTTTTTCAAAACTTCTCTAGAGTTAGAAGATGCGGAGCAAGCATATTACTCGCAATGGTTCAAATGGGGGTACGACGATCAACCGCCATTATACACTTGGATTCAGATTCTCTTCAACAAATTGTTTGGACTGAGTCGATTTTCTCTAGCGGGTCTGAGAGCCATTTGTTTTGCGGGGACACTTTGGGTAGGGTATCAATTTGCCAAAACTCAGGTGAAACCTTCACTGGCACAGCTTGCTGTATTAAGTTGGGTGCTCATTCCTGTATTTATCGATTTCAATTTCAGACGCCTATCTCATACCAATCTCAT
>CAWUKP010000329.1:0-3043 GCA_963922975.1 uncultured Spongiivirga sp.
TCTCCATACATACAATTGTCAAGTACCACACTTACTTCTTCATATGAAAGGCCACCGGCAATACTGGTAGCTTTGATGTCTTTTGCCTTTAAGGCGTGTACCTGATCTTTCATGAGTGCCACTAGCGGGGTAACGACCACGCAGAGTCCGTCTTTTAGCAAGGCTGGGATTTGAAAGCAAACTGATTTACCACCTCCTGTAGGTAGCAAGGCGAGCACATCTTCATTGTTCAGCACCGCATTGATGATAGCCTCCTGCGGAGCTCTGAAGGAGCTGTGTCCCCAAAGATTTTGTAATAATTGTTGCGCTTTAGTCAATAGCCAAATGGTTGATGATGAAATTCACTCGATTTTGAACGGAATCAAAAGGCACCTCAATGGTTTGGTATCCAAATCGGGCATAGGTCATTTCTAAATACGTATCGATCTCCAGAGCTTGCTCAAAACTTTCGTAGCGTTCATTGTCTTGTTGGTATATTTCTTCCCAAGGGCGTACCATGAAAACGAGGTCGTAGCGATGGGTTTTGCAAGCATTAATAAAATGATCGGGATACGAATCACCACTAAATTCTAAATAGGCCAATACATCTGGTACTCCACGATCTAAAAAGACAAGTCCAGCCTCTTCCTCCCAGGCTTTTTGGTGTTGTACAATACGCCCGTCGAGCAATTTTTGACTGAATAACAAGGGGTCTTTCAGAAATAATTGCTCAATGCCATTTTGTTGCGCTTCTAGGGTCACCTGTCTTGAGATTTCTTCAAAACAGCAGTATCCTCGATGCAACAATTCGTTGATGATGGAGGTTTTTCCTGTGCTTGGGCCACCGGTAATGACCACTCTTTGCTTTTGGGTTGCCATGGCTACATTTACGTGCACACAAAAATAGAATCTTTAGCGTTATCTTTGCGCCTTGAACGATGTATAGTTTTGATGGATAAAAAGCAAAAGGAATTCTACGACAGACTGAGAGAGGAATTGATCAACAGTACACTCTGGCCTTCAGAGTATCTCTACAAATTTATTGTGCCAACGGATCAAGAGAAAATCGACACGATTGTCAACCAGTTCGACAATATGGGAGCCATTATCAACACCCGCAAATCAGGCAAGGGTAATTATACGAGTGTTTCTATCAATGTTAAAATGGAAAGTGCGGATGCCGTGATTGAAAAATACCTTGCGGTTTCTGACATTGAAGGTGTGATCTCACTTTAGGAATAAAGCGCACAAAAGGTACTTGCTTCAGCTTATTTTTACTATTTTGCGGGCAGTAGCCCAAAAATCTACGCACTACAACTTTTTAAATTCTTTACAATTTTGGTTTATTCTTTAGAGTATAGTAACGAACGCCCAAAACTGATCATTCCGGAGTACGGAAGGCACATTCAAAAAATGGTGGATCAGTGTATCGCCATTGAAGATCGGGAAGAGCGCAACAAAGTAGCTTCGGCCATTATTGGCGTCATGGGTAATCTGAATCCGCATCTCAGAGATGTTCCTGATTTCCAACACAAGCTGTGGGATCAACTTTTCATCATAGCAGATTTCAAGTTGGATGTAGATTCGCCGTTTCCAAAACCTTCAAAAGAATTGCTCGAAGAACGTCCGGAACCTCTTTCATACCCTCAGAATCACCCTAAGTATCGGTTCTACGGAAACAATATCAAACGCATGATCGATGTGGCCATTAGCTGGCCAAAAGGTGATAAGCGAGAAGCTTTGGAATTCACCATTGCGAATCACATGAAAAAGTGCTACCTGAATTGGAACAAGGATACCGTGGAGGACAAGGCGATTTTTGACCATCTTTTTGAATTGTCTGACGGTCAAATCAATCTCAAGGGTACAGAAGAAGAGCTTGCCCAATCCAGCAGTTTCTTGCGAAAGAAGAAAAAGCAAAACCAAAAGAAACAAAAAGGCGGCCGTAAAAAGCGCTACTAGCCACATTTTTCGAATCATTTATGGAGACTTTTAAAATAGAGGGTGGACATCAATTAAAGGGTGAGATCCAACCCCAAGGTGCGAAAAACGAAGCCTTGCAGATTCTTTGTGCGGTACTACTAACTCCAGAGAAGGTTACCATTCACAATATCCCTGATATCAGAGACGTCAACAAGTTGATCGCTCTTTTGGGTAATCTCGGTGTGAAAATTCAAAAGATTGGACCTGGCTCGATGACCTTTCAGGCAGACGATATTCATCTTGAATATTTACAATCAGAAGCTTTCAAAGAAGAAGGGCGTGGATTACGTGGCTCCATTATGATCGTTGGACCGCTTTTAGCGCGCTTTGGAAAAGGATACATCCCGAAACCTGGTGGCGACAAGATTGGTCGACGTCGTTTGGACACACACTTTGAGGGGTTCATCAACCTAGGAGCCAGTTTCCGGTACAATCGCGAAGAATATTTTTACGGAGTAGAGGCAACGGAAGGACTTAAGGGTACTTACATGCTCCTTGATGAAGCTTCAGTTACGGGTACGGCCAATATTGTCATGGCAGCTGTTATGGCGGAAGGCACCACCACCATTTATAACGCCGCCTGCGAGCCCTATCTTCAGCAGCTATGCAATATGTTGAATCGTATGGGGGCAAAGATTAGTGGTGTAGGATCCAATCTACTCACTATTGAAGGAGTTTCACAGCTGGGTGGTACAGAACACAGCATGTTGCCAGATATGATCGAAATTGGCTCTTGGATTGGTCTCGCGGCGATGACCAAGAGTGAATTGACCATCAAAAATGTAAGCTGGGACAATCTCGGGCAGATCCCAAATGTCTTCCGAAAATTGGGTATTACAGTAGAGCGCAAGGGAGACGATATCCATATTCCTGCCCACAAAGAGGGTTATGAGATTCAAAGTTATATCGACGGATCCATCCTTACGGTTTCAGATGCTCCTTGGCCAGGTTTCACACCTGATTTGTTGAGTATCATTCTCGTGGTAGCCACACAAGCACGCGGAAGTGTTTTGATACACCAAAAGATGTTTGAAAGTCGTCTATTTTTCGTAGATAAGTTAATCGATATGGGGGCGAAAAT
>CAWUKP010000330.1:0-3031 GCA_963922975.1 uncultured Spongiivirga sp.
GAATGGGGAATTTTGTACAAATAATCGTTCTGCCGCTGGTCAAAAAGAATGCATTGCTTCTTCCCTTCAAAGTGAAAGTGAAAGATGTTCGCCAAATCGATATCGTAGTGCATAAAGGTGTAGGAATCTGTACCTCCAAAGAACAGCATCGGCAGCCCTTTCATCAGTCGCAATCCAAAATCAGGGAAGGAGAAATCCTTTTGCAGCTCAGGCACTTCTTTTAAGACATTCCAAAGAAAAATACGGTATTTGGTGGGTTCGCGCTTCAATAAGTCAATATACGCGGCCATTTTCATGGTAGCGTGCGGCTCGTTGAATCCTTCGTCATGCTTTACGGGGCGGTTGTCATAGAGGGGCACCTGTTTCTCTCCGGCGACTTCCTTAATGTAGTCCAAATTCCATTTTGAATAGGCAGGCCAGTCTTCAACAAAGCGCTCGATGACCACTGGACGTTGTGGTTTGAAGTAATCACGAATGAATTCTTTGCTTGTTAAGGTCTCTACCCTTGGAATTTGTTGAAGATCAAGTTTCACGTTGAACTGCTTAGGCATTCAAAGTTAGGAAATGGTTTGGAAATCCTTTTTCCTAGTATAAACGGCTATTTTGCGACTTTAGCCTGTTGCTTGGCCAATTCATTGCGCTCAATGGTGTGATCGGGGCGCGTCCATCGTGGTTTTTCACCCAAGTCTTGATATTGCGAATCGGCAGCCTCTACGGTTTCAGGCTGGTCTTTTTTGGTGAAAGGTTTCATAGGATTCAACCCTAAAAGCTCGAACATTTCCATGTCTTCATTCACATCAGGGTTTGGCGTAGTGAGTAGTTTGTCACCAGCGAAGATAGAGTTAGCGCCCGCAAAGAAGCACATAGCTTGTCCTTCGCGACTCATGTCAGTTCTACCCGCAGAAAGGCGCACTTGGGTTTGTGGCATTACAATACGGGTGGTGGCTACCATTCGAATCATTTCCCAAATAGCCACAGGTTGTTCTTCTTCCATCGGAGTTCCTTCCACAGCTACCAAAGCATTGATGGGCACGGATTCTGGTTGCGGATTTAAGGTTGACAACGCCACCAACATCCCTGCGCGGTCTTCCACCTTTTCACCCATACCAATGATTCCACCGCTGCATACTGTTACGTTGGTTTTGCGGACATTATCAATGGTTTGTAAGCGGTCTTCAAAACCACGGGTCGAGATCACTTCTTTATAGTATTCCTCTGAGGTGTCTAAGTTGTGGTTGTAGGCGTACAAACCTGCCTCCGCTAGGCGCTTGGCTTGATTTTCAGTGACCATCCCTAGCGTACAGCAAACTTCCATTTCCAACTTATTGATCGTTCGTACCATTTCAAGCACTTGATCAAATTCAGGACCGTCTTTGACATTTCTCCAAGCTGCACCCATACACACACGACTGCTCCCAGAAGCTTTTGCTCTCAACGCTTGTGCCTTCACCTGTTGCACCGACATCAAGTCGTTTCCTTCAATATCCGTATGGTAGCGCGCGGCTTGTGGACAGTACCCGCAGTCTTCCGGACAACCTCCTGTTTTGATGGAAAGTAGTGTTGAAACCTGTACCGAATTAGGATCATGAAACTGACGGTGTACGGTAGCCGCTTCGTACAGCAACTCCATCAAAGGTTTGTTATAAATCGTGAGGATTTCTTCGGTCGTCCAATCGTGTCTGATGTTGGTCATTTGGGTGAAGTTTCTGTCTCAAAAATAGGCAAATAATCACAACCATTTAAAATCATTCGTGGTTGCGTCTAAAACGTCAATATCCAATGCTTGAGAAAAATGATGTGCTACTTTAAAAGCATCTTCTCTGTCTTGAGTTCTATAGGCCTCTATTTTCCTGTTTCTGTTGTAGAATAGATTCAGTTTATACACTTCACTTCCCACATGAGCTGAGGCAGCCCGTGCCTGAAGTTTGTATTTTTCTTTGGTTTTGAAGACCGAAATGTATTCTACAGCGGGCAACGCCTTCCATGTTCCGAAAGTGATTCCTGCAAAACTTCGAATCTCTCTGTAGCGCTTCCCCTCCAGATCAATTTCTGAACCTTCGGCTAGCAATAAGAAAGCTCCAAAAGCTGCAATAATGAGCCCGTAAAGATGTCCATCGAAAAACACCAAATGTAGGCCAAAGCAAAAGACAGAAATTCCTAGGACAACTTTAGGAATAGGTAATTTCTTTACGTACCTCATTGTCGTCATTGATTGGTATTCAAGAGCTAAGAGCCCATGCGGGCTCTTTACTCTTATTTCAGTATTACTCCGTATCACTAGGATCTGAAGGCGTAATTACCTCCGTAGTAGTAGTTTGATCCAGGTCTTTTCCTTTCAAATAATCGGGTAATTGCATTCCTGCCATGTTAAACATTTCCTGTAAAGGTGGAACCGCTTTATACATTCCGGAAATGAAATCAGAAGTGGCGGTTTTACCGTCTTTGCTGGAACCATTCTCCCAAACGGTCACCTTGTCGATCTTGATGTTCTGAATCGCTTCTGCTTGTAGTTTCACCAATTCAGGAAGTTTGTCTGCGATCAAAAGCAACACGGCATCCTTAGAATTATTTCCAGCAGCCTTCACGATCTCATCAAGACCTGCTGCCTGCTTGGTTAATACTTCATAAATTCCTTGTGCTTCTGCCTGTGCTTTGAAAAGTATCGCGTCAGCCTCACCTTTGGCTTTACGTCTGATCTGCTCGGCTTCGGCTTCTGCATCGATCTCTACCTTGTTTTTGTCAATCTCTGCAGGAACAATAATATCTGCCATCTGCGAAGCACGTTCGCGATCGGCTCTTGCCCGTTCAGCTTCTTGTTCCGCGGCATAGGACTCTTCCAATGCTTTCGCTGCCTGTACTTTTTCTGCAGCCAAGGCTACTCTCTCAGCCTCCGCCTCTTTCAAACGTCGTTGAGCATCAGAATTGGCAATCTCAATCTTCGCAGTGTTTTCTCCGTCAACAGCCTTCGCATTGGCCGCCGCAACTTGTGTACGTTGATCTTGCTGCGCATTCGCCTCCCCGATAGAACCGT
>CAWUKP010000331.1:0-3013 GCA_963922975.1 uncultured Spongiivirga sp.
GGCCTTGTGTTTAGCTGAAGGGATGCAACGCGATGGCCAGTTACATACCATTGACATTAATGAGGAACTTCATGACTTCCAGAGAAGGTATTTTGATCGTTCTCCCTATGGTGAACAGATTGTACAGCATATAGGCGATGCCTTGGAGATCATTCCAACACTAGACCTTGATTTTGATGTGGTATTTATTGATGCTGATAAGCCTAACTATGTGAAGTATTTTCACTTGGTCATGGAAAGATTGCAGGCAGGGGCGGTAATTCTTTCTGACAACGTGTTGTGGAGTGGTAAGGTGATTGAAAAGGTGGCTGCAGATGATGAATCGACCCAAGCTTTGTTAGAATTCAATACACTGCTCAAAGAAGATCCACGGGTAGAAACTGTGCTTCTGCCAATCCGTGATGGGCTCACTATAAGTCGTGTAAAGTAACCCCTCACCCTAGCCCTCTCCCCAAGGAGAGGGAACCGGATGAAGTTAAGTTGATGTATTAGACAACATCTTATTGAACCGCTTGCAAGGCATCTATGTTGCCATAGCCATAGTCGGAATCTTTGTTAGGATACAATTCTGAAGATTGCTTCATTCTATTGAACACCTGATCACGACTCCATGAAGGGTACTTAGACCAGATAAGCGCAGCGATACCCGCAGTCATAGCCGTCGCAACCGAAGAACCACCTACATAGTCTCCTTGACCGTTGTAGTAACCCAATACGGGTACTTTGCGTCCGTTGCTGGATTTTTCCATCACAATGGTGAAATCGATCTTGCTACCGTCATGGCAGATATCGCACTTGTTATAACCATTATCTCTAATACCAGTAACCGCTACGGTTTCGCTCATGTTTGCCGGAAAGATCACCCCAACCCAGTTCGTGAAAGTAGTTGAGGTTCCGCCAGCGGCGATGATCATTTTTCCACGATCATGCGCATAGCGTACAGCATCTTTGATACGCCCAATAGAGAAGGGATAGCCAATCGACATGGAAACAACTTTTACATCCGAGCGATTACCCAACGCTTTTAATGCATTCGCCACGCCTCTTTGCTCTTGGTAACCATCTAAAACTACATCTTTCGTACCTCGATATGAAATGAGGTTGGCATTGTAGGCAACCCCTACAGGAAGATTGTCGTTGTTTCTTGGTGCTGCCGCTGCTGCTGCCATGCTCGTACCATGTCCGCAGCGATCGTCTGGACCATCCACGTTATTAGACCAAGGCCACCATGAATCTACATAGGTACCGTATTTTTTGACGTAACGCCCGCTGGAACTACCGTCATTGATGCCACTGGAATTTAAAAGTGATTGTTGTGGGGAAAGACCTGTGTCAATCACGCCGATGCCCACACCACTACCGGTGCTTCTTGACCAAGCTTCGACAATGTTATGTCTGCCGTAATTCCAAGGGACCAGGGCTCCTGGCGAAATGTTGCTGTAATCTTGGGAAGACAGCGATTGGCCATCGAAACCGCAACCTGAACCGGAATTGGTTTGATTTTCGTAATCCTGGAAGCGGTAACCACTAGGTTCTATATAACGCAGCCCTTCGGCCTTGCGTAATTCTTGAATGGTTTCGATGTTTTCCACGTACACATCAAAAAGATTTAAAACATCGTCTTCTCCAATAAAGACATCCTTACTGTCTCGGCCCGTCAGCGCTTCATTGGTAAATACAATCGATTTTAACTGCTCTCTAACTTCTATGGACGCCTTATCGTCTATGGAACGAAAACTGTTGCCTGTTTCGCCAAAGCCAACCGTTAAAAGATTATCGCCTCGCACGACAGCGCTCCACAATAAGTGATCTGAGGCGTCTTGCCAATTGAAATCGCCATCTTCTTGCAAGCGAGCTTTGATTTCGTTGTTGATCTCGGGAATGGTCAGTGGGTCTTTTGAGATGACCTCGTCTGGGGTTAGGGTAGTCTCTTCAAGTGTTAGTTCTTCATTGGTACACGAAAAGATGCCAGCCGCCAATAGCACGGCTAGTAAAACTCTAGTTTTTTTCATGGAAAATTGGTGATTAGTTAGTTATTTCACCAATATATTAAGAATATCTAATTTTTTTAGATATTATATTGTGAATTCGATAAAATGCAATCCCAAAAAGCATTCCTGCGGAAATACCGACCACAATATCCGATAAGTAATGCACTCCTAAATATAAACGACTGTAGGTGAAGAATAGCGCCCAAATGAACAATAAAGCCACATGCTTAGTATACGTTCGACCTACCAAGTACACAAAAGTTGCGACCGCAAAGGAAGTGGCTGCATGACCCGAAAAGAAACTGTAGCTAGAAGAAGAAATTAAGCGGCGTAAGCTACCTTGAACACTGGGATCATTGATGGGACGTAAACGCATCGTATTGAGCTTTACGGCCAGCACAGTAAGTTGAATGACTAAAATCAACAGCATGAGTTCTAGACCAAACTGGAGCAGCTGTTGTTTGGGTGTATTTTGAACTAAAGTATACGCCACCCAAAAGAAAAGAGGGAGCCAGTAAATGGCGCTGGTCAAGGCAATCCAAATGGGGTCGTAGGTTTCAGAGCCCAAGCCGTTGACGTACACGAGAATTTCTCGGTCGAGTTGAAGTAACTCCTCTAGCATTAAAGTTTGCGTTTCACCGTTCCAGTGATATCTTCGATGTCTTCCTTCACCTTATCGATTTCTTTCTGGACATCTTTGGTGATCTCCGTATCAATTCCTTTTTCTTCGGCGCTTCGCTGTATCTCTGTTTTTATTTCGTTCGTGGCGTCTTTGAGTTGGCGCATTCCTTTCCCCAAACCACGAGCAATTTCTGGAACTTTATCTGCTCCAAAGACCATGAGTACGATAAACACGATAAAGGCGATTTCAGCACCGCTAATAAACACAGGAAGATTCATAGTGCAAATATACACAACCTGACTACAAAAAAAGGCCAGCATCTGCTGGCCTTTTCACTATCAATCGGTGAAAGGAAACTCCTTTACTTACCCTTTATTTGATTTTTGAATTTGTCGAACTC
>CAWUKP010000332.1:0-3012 GCA_963922975.1 uncultured Spongiivirga sp.
GCCCAATCAATGGGATTCTTTAAAATATCGATCAACTTCTCTTCCTCACTGCCTACTTCGGGATGATAATCGTACCGCCATTGCACATGTGGCGGTAAACTCATCAAGATGCTTTCAATACGGCCGTTGGTTTTTAGACCAAACAAGGTGCCTTTGTCGTGTACCAAATTGAATTCTACATAGCGCCCCCGACGAATTTCTTGCCAATCGCGCTGCTTCTGAGTATAAGGAAGGTCCTTTCTGCGTTGTACGATTGGCGTATAGGCTTCTAGAAAACTGTTGCCCACTTCGGTTACAAAATCATACCAGGCTTCCATAGACATTTCTTCTGTTTTTTTGCAGTAGTCAAAGAACAAACCACCAATGCCTCTAGCTTCTCCACGGTGACTATTGTGAAAGTATTCATCACACTTCTTCTTGTATTGCTCATAGAAACTTGAGTGATGTCTATCGCAAGCCGTCTTGCATACCTGATGAAAGTGCTGAGCATCCTCCTCGAATAAATAGTAAGGCGTAAGATCTTGTCCGCCGCCAAACCACTGATCTACAATATGCCCTTTCTGATCATACATTTCAAAGTAACGCCAGTTGGCGTGTACCGTTGGCACAAATGGATTTTTGGGATGAAGCACCAAGCTGAGTCCGCAGGCGAAGAAATTTGCATCCTTTACACCGAAATATTGTTGCATGGTTTCTGGCAAGGCTCCGTGAACGGCAGAAATATTGACGCCTCCTTTTTCAAAAACAGCACCATTTTCGATCACGCGTGTGCGTCCGCCACCCCCACCAGGACGATTCCAAAGATCCTCCTGAAATTGAGCTTGACCATCGATGGTCTCTAGTTTTGAGGTGATGGTATCTTGTAATTCCTGGATGTATGCGTAAAAAAGATCTTTCATGAAGGCTTAAATTCAACTAAGTATACAAAACGTCTGGCATGGACTTCAATTTCCTTCAAAGAATCCACTTTGACGGCATTTTCGGTTCGTTCCACAAAAATACGGACAACTTCTTCCAAGGACAATTGTGGTTTTTCTTTGTAGACCTGACGGCCAATACGATTATTGTGTAAATCCATTTCTCTAGCAATCTCGTTATTCGGTGAAAAGTCTTCATGCCAATCGGTAATCGTCTTTGTCCACCGCAAAACATGTGCTTGATCTTTTCGAAACCGATAACAATATTGAGCGATTAAGTAGTTCCACAAGCCATGCCTGAACGCATTTGCTGGGGTGTTCCGACTTTGTTCGTTCCCAAAGTGTTTTTGAGCTATAGAAATCGTTTGCCGCGTCGCCTTAAGTGTGGGATACACCATACGTGGATGTCGAATGCAACGTTTACATAAGGGCCAAAACGCTCGGAAGCGGATTGATTTTAGAATGTGCCACAGATTCACTTACTCCTTGTATTCTTTGACAGCATCGACAAATGCCGATACATTTTCTAAGGGAATATTGGGAAGGATTCCATGCCCTAGATTCACTACATAACGATCTTTCCCAAACTCATGAATCATTTGTGTGACCATTTGCTTGATGACTGCAGGAGGTGAAAGCAAACGCGAAGGATCAAAATTACCTTGGAGTGTCATGTTTCCTCCTGTTAAATAGCGAGCATTCCGCGCAGAGCAGGTCCAATCTACGCCCAAAGCGGATGCACGGCTCTTGGCCATATCGTTTAAGGCAAACCAACAGCCCTTAGCGAAAACAATCACTTTGGTATGGTCGGCCAACGCTTCCACAATTTGGTTGATGTATTTCCAGGAGAACTCTTGGTAGTCTGTAGGTGAAAGCATTCCGCCCCAACTATCGAATATTTGTACTGCATTTACCCCTGCATTCACCTTTTCTTTGAGATACATGATGGTGGTATCGGTAATCTTTTGAAGCAATCGATGCGCTGATTCAGGTTGGGTGAAACAGAACTCTTTAGCCTTGTCAAAATTCTTAGAACCTTGTCCCTGCACTGCGTAGCAAAGGATGGTCCAAGGGGATCCAGCAAAGCCAATCAATGGCACTTCATCATTCAGTTTTTCTTTGGTCATTTTGATGGCATCCATCACATAACCCAATGTTTCTTGAACGTCAGGGACAATAACCGCTTCTTCGTCTTTTGGCGTTCGAATTGGGTTGGGCAACCATGGGCCTACTCCTGCTTTCATTTCCACTTCGATATTCATGGCCTGAGGAATTACCAAAATATCGCTAAACAAAATGGCAGCATCCATACCGTACCTACGAATGGGTTGAATGGTGATCTCTGAGGCCAATTCAGGAGTTCGGCATCGAGTGAAGAAATCGTATTGCTCCTTAATGGCCATAAACTCGGGTAAATACCTACCTGCTTGGCGCATCAGCCAAACGGGGGGTCTTTCTACAGACTGGCCTTCAAGGGCGCGTAAAAATAAATCGTTCTTTAACATAGTGTGTTTTTTAAGAGATCTAGCATGGCTTCCACAGTGGGTTGTTGTGCCACACTGATATGATTGGTGTGTTTTTGAGCTTCTTGGGCCGTTGTTTGACCAATACAAAATACATGCGCTTCGCCGATTTCATTGAATTGCGTAAAGCTTTGGACACCACTTGGACTGAAAAAAAGAAGTGCATCGAAGGTGCTTTGAAATTGTTGTTTGTTGAATAGGGTTTCGTAGACCACCACTTGGTCCAAAGCAATGTTGTATTCTTTCAGCATCGTAGGAAGCTCATCTCGACGTAGGTTACCACAGAAAAAGGTAAAAGTTTGATCTGCATAACTTGTTGTGATACATTGGGCAAGCGCAGCAGCATTTTCGGCCGTTTCTGCCACCTCAAAACCATAGGATTCTAAGGCTGCTTTTGTTTTCTTTCCGACGCAAAAAGCATGGGTGACCATACTGCTAAAATTTTGCAATGCAAAGGCCGCATGCTGACTCGTAAAGATGGCATTCTCTATTGAACTGTCGATACTGAAAGGGGTATATTCTATTTTGATAGCGGGATACGAAGACATAGCGATGCATGAATCGTCTAGCAT
>CAWUKP010000333.1:0-2997 GCA_963922975.1 uncultured Spongiivirga sp.
TTTGCAAGCATACTTCAGATAGTTGTTTTCTTTGTTGCACTAGGAACCCTGCTAGCCGGAGTCATTAGTATTGGTAATATTATGGTCTTTGTGGTGAAAGAGCGAACCAAAGAATTGGGTATTCGAAAAGCGCTGGGTGCCACACCATCTTCTGTAGTTGGTATGGTACTCCAAGAATCGGTTTTCATTACGACGATAGCTGGGATTTTTGGGTTAGTAATTGGAATGTTTATTTTAAATAGTGTTGGAGTTTCATTAGAAGATTTTTTCATAAAGAATCCTTATGTAGGTACTGGAACAGTTATTTCAGCTACCATTGCACTGATCATTGCTGGTGCTATTGCTGGATATATTCCCGCACGCCGAGCCGCGCGCATCAAACCTATTGTAGCACTTAGAGACGAATAGTTATGAAGTTCATTTTCGATAGAGATACCTGGCAAGAAATTTTTGGTTCTATTAGTAAGAACAAGCTACGTACAGTTATAACAGTCATCGGTGTATTGTGGGGAATTTTTGTGTATATCGGACTATCTGGAGCAGCAAAAGGGCTTGATAATGGTTTTGAGAAAGAATTCAAAGATATTGCCACCAACAGTATGTTTGTGTGGGCCCAGCGAACCAGCATGCCGTACGAAGGCTTTAAGATTGGACGCAGTATTCAACTGCGATTAGGAGATGTAGACCAGCTACAAAAGAAACATCCCGAAATTCAATTCATCGCTCCTCGAAATGTACGCGGTATTTTCGGAGACGCACCTCCAGGGGTAGTTCGCGGAATCAAATCAGGGAATTATACCTTGTTTGGCGACTTTCCTGTGGTAGATAAAATAGCCAGAAAAAAAATATACGATGGAGGCCGCTTTTTGAATGACGATGATGTAAGCTACGAACGTAAAGTGGTAGTGATTGGTGAACGCGTTCAGGCAGAGTTATTCGAAAAAGATGAAGACCCTATCGGGAAGTTTATTCGTATCAATAACATTTACTTTCAAGTAGTCGGGGTATACAAATACGAGCCAGGAGGCGGTTTCGAAGACGATGCCACCATGTTTATTCCTTTCTCTACTTTTCAAACCATGTATAACTTGGGCGATCGTGTAAGTTGGTTTGCACTAGCGGCCTACGATGACGCCGATATCGTACAATTGGAAAAAGACATCAAAACCACATTGAAGCGTATTCACAAGGCACATCCAGACGACGAGCGCGCTTTTGGTTCCTTCAACCTAGGAGAGGCTTTTAGTAAGATCATGGGATTTGCCAAGGGCATCAATTTCCTATCCCTAGTTGTGGGTATCGCAACCATTATCGCAGGGGTCATTGCCATTGGGAATATTTTGTTGATCTCTGTCAAAGAACGCACCAAGGAATTGGGTGTGCGACGAGCGTTGGGCGCTACGCCTGGCGAGGTGAGAGGTCAGATTATTTTAGAATCTGTTTTCTTGACCATCGTTGCAGGACTTTGCGGAATCATACTTGGAGCGCTTACACTAGCAGGTATCAATTCATTGACTGCCAACTCAGATGGTATTCCCTACACCAATCCTACTGTGCCCATTCCATTCGTGATTGGAGCACTAGTTATCATGGTCATTTTAGGAACACTGATCGGGTTAATTCCTGCGCAGCGTGCCGTCAGCATTCGACCTATTGATGCCTTACGAGAAGAATAATGAACAACAATTATAGACACGAACAACCAAAAAACAACAACGAATGAAAATATTGAAATACATCGGAATTGGCGTATTTATCATATTGCTACTCTTCGCAGGGATGTACTTTGTAAAGTCGAATAGCAAATCGCCTATTACCTACGATACTGAAACAGCTTTCCGAACAGATATTGAAGAAAAGACTGTTGCGACCGGAAAGGTGGTGCCAGAAGAAGAAGTAGAGGTGAAACCACAGGTCACCGGAATTGTCGATAAAATCTACGCCGAAGAAGGACAAGAAATCCGTGAAGGCGATCTCATTGCCAAAATTAGAGTTGTGCCTAACGAGCAGTCACTAAATGGAGCGCGTGGCCGAGTACGCAACGCTGAAATCAGCTTGAGCAATGCCAAATTAGATTATGATCGTAATAAAGCGATCTTTGATAAAGGGGTTATTTCGGCTCAAGACTTTCAAAATTTTCAATTGCGATACGATCAGGCACAACAGGAATTGCGTAACGCTCGGAACGACCTTCAAATTATTCGTCAGGGATCAACAGGTGGGGCACAGGCCATCACCAACATTCGTGCGTCCGCTGCAGGAACCATCCTTGAAATTCCTGTAGAAGAAGGTGATCAGGTCATTCAAAGTAACAACTTCAACGACGGTACCACGGTAGCTACCATTGCCGATATGGGTAAGATGATTTTCGAAGGAAAAGTAGATGAAGCCGAAGTGGGGAAACTCAAAGAAGAAATGCCCTTGAAGATCAGTCTTGGAGCCATTCAGGATAAAGAATTTGATGCCAAGCTAAAGTTCATCGCACCTAAAGGAAATGAGGAGCAAGGCGCCGTTCAATTCAAGATTGAAGGGGAAGTATACCTTGATGAAGATTTCTATGTACGAGCCGGATACAGCGCCAATGCTTCCATCGTGCTGGAGAAGAAGGACAGTATTTTGGCCATCAAAGAAGCATTGTTGCAATTCGATAAGGATACCGATAAGCCTTATGTAGAAGTGGAGATCGGTGAACAGGAATTTGAGCGACGCGATATCGAGATTGGACTTTCAGATGGGATTAATGTAGAAATCGTTTCAGGGATCACTGAAGAAGATAAGATCAAAGTCTGGAACCGAACAGAACCTAAGAAACGTGGCGATGATGAAGAAGGTGAAGGTGAAGACGAGGAAGGTGAAGAAGATGAGGCCAGTAATTAATCCTTCTTAAGTGAACAACATGATGAGATCAAAATACATTCTAAGCATTGTTTTTCTGTTTGCACTCTGCATCGCCCATGCCCAAAAGAAATGGACCTTACGCGAGTGTGTAGAATATGC
>CAWUKP010000334.1:0-2995 GCA_963922975.1 uncultured Spongiivirga sp.
ATTTCATCTTTTCCTGCTGATTTTCCCATTCGCCCAGCAAAATAAAGCAAGAACCAAATTAGCACCAGCAGCAGCATACCTGCCAATGGTCCAATGAAATCTCGCTCCAACGACCAATTAGTGTACGCCCAAATACCCAAAGCGATGAAAATAATGGCCACTGCAAAATGGGCGAACATAAAAAGCGTCCATATCCCTGGATTGGGTCCGAATAACCCACGTAATAAACTTTTTTGGTCGTCAATGGGTTCCGTTTCTAAGTGCAGTTGAGGTGACCAAAAATGCTGTTTGGCCTTCGGAATTCTGATGAACACATGATGTGTTACGCGCGAAACTACAAAGTCTTTGGCTTCCAGTTTTTCAAAACGTTCCAAGAGGGTTTCTTCTGGTAAATTGACCTCCATTTTGAAGCGCGGCCGTAGAACGATATCGTTTGGCAGTTGTGACATGTGGTTGAGGTTGCTAACTCTCTCTAAATTACAAGTTTTTCTCAAGAATTAAGCTACCTTTGCGGCCTGAATTCAAGGAAAATGGGCAACATCGTAGCCATCGTAGGAAGACCGAATGTAGGGAAATCAACCTTCTTCAACCGTTTGATCAAACGTCGTGAGGCGATTGTGGATGCTGTAAGTGGTGTCACGCGCGACCGTCATTATGGGAAGAGTGATTGGAATGGAAAGGAATTCACCGTCATCGACACAGGTGGTTATGTGGTGGGCAGTGATGATGTGTTTGAGCAAGAGATTGACAAGCAAGTGGAGTTGGCCATCGATGAAGCGGATGCGATTTTGTTTTTGGTGGATGTGGAAGCAGGAATTACGGGTATGGATGAAGACGTAGCAACTATACTGAGGAAAGTAAAGAAGCCTGTATTCTTGGTAGTCAACAAAGTAGACAACGCTATGCGTGAAGCGGATGCCGTTGAATTCTATGCATTGGGTCTAGGAGAATATTACACCATCTCTGGAATGAACGGTAGTGGTACAGGCGAATTACTCGACGCGCTGGTAGAAGCCTTGCCAGAGATTCCTGAGGAAGAGGAAAACGAATTACCACGATTTGCCGTGGTGGGAAGGCCCAACGCTGGAAAATCTTCTCTAATCAATGCCCTGATTGGCGAAGACCGCTATATTGTGACCGATATTGCGGGTACTACGCGCGATAGTATCGATACAAAGTACAACCGCTTTGGGTTTGAATTCAACCTCGTGGATACTGCTGGGATTCGAAGAAAATCGAAGGTCAAGGAAGATATCGAATTCTACTCCGTGATGCGCTCAGTAAGAGCTATTGAGCACTGCGACGTCTGCTTACTGGTCTTTGATGCTACCCGAGGTTTCGACGGACAAGTGCAGAATATTTTTTGGCTTGCCCAGCGCAACAACAAAGGCATTGTGATTTTGGTGAACAAGTGGGATCTCGTCGAAAAAGACAATCACAGTACCAAGCAGTTTGAGCAGATGATCCGCAAACAGATTGAGCCGTTTACCGATGTGCCAATTATTTTTATTTCCGCATTGACCAAACAACGCGTTTACAAGGCTATCGAAACCGCAGTTGAAGTCTATAACAGTCGCAGCAACCGTGTGCCTACCAAAAAGTTGAATGATATCATGCTGCCCATCATTCAAAACCAACCACCGCCTGCATTTAAGGGGAAGTATGTGAAGATTAAATTCTGTACGCAATTGCCTACAAAGTATCCGCAGTTTGCTTTTTTCTGTAACCTGCCACAATACGTAAAGGATCCATACAAGCGTTTCATTGAGAACAAGTTGCGCGAGCATTTCAATTTCACAGGGGTACCGATTACCATTTACTTTAGAAAAAAATAACCACTGTACTCACTATTCATCTGGAGTACTAAAACTTGGGGTTTCGATTTGTTGAAAGCATGCTAGGTTTGGCTTCTGCGTGGGATTATTGAAAAATGCATTGGCAACGGCCATGCCGCAGGGATTTCCCCAATTGGTGGTCGGTGTGTGCTTCCATCCTTTGAAAACCAGATGATAACTATTGGGCAAATTTTGGGTCATCGCTTTTGCCCACTTGGGGGGCGTTTCATTATCGTATTCGCCACTAATGAGTAGCACGGGAATTTCACTTTTGACAGGTTCATTTTCAATTGCGGGTACACTTTGAACACTCCATACTCTGCAAACAGTTTCGCTGAAAACGCTAGGAGAAAGACCATCTACTGCCGCGTACGCGCGCGTCTCTTCTTTGACTTTTTCTTGAGAGACAAACGGATATTCTTCCGCACACCACACCGAAAGTCGCATCCCTGTACCCGCACCACTACCTGGGCCTTGCAAGAGTTCTGAAAGCTGCTTGCGTACGCCACTTAAATCGTTGTTCAATAGCTTGTTAATTTCCATAGGGAGAAAGGGAACCTCGTTTGTGGAAGTGGCCGTGAACAGGGTAACAAGATCTTTTCCTTTGACGTATATCGTCAATTCTTCTTGCGTCTTTGGATGTTTCGCTTTGATTTCCAAGGGTTGACGGTTTTTTTCGATCAGAAAGTCATAAAAACGCTCTTTCAAATTTGGAAAGGCATCCTGGCACTTTGAATCTCTCTCGCAATCGGCAAATAGTCGATCTATAGCTTCCAACAGATTGCCAACACTTTCTTCATCATAGTTTACTTCCAACGGCAAAGGAGAGTCCATTACCACACTCCGAATGTGCTCTGGGTAATCTCGCATCAGCACTTGCGCTATTTTGGTGCTGTACGAAATGGTTAGCAAGTTGTACGCTTCAATTTGCAGGGCCTTTCGAAGGTCTTCAATATCTGCTGCAATTTCTTTGGTGTGGTATTGGTTGAGATCAATTCCCTGTTTTTGGAGGCGTTGGCGACAAGCTAAAGCAGCGGTACTGAGGAGGCTGTCTTGTTGCTGGTCGTTGAGTTGGGATAGTGCTGATTCATAAAGGGCTTTGGCCCATTCTGGGCAATCCAAATGTGGCTTGGCATAGCGCGTGCCTCGTTGTTCAATCA
>CAWUKP010000335.1:0-2971 GCA_963922975.1 uncultured Spongiivirga sp.
TTTCGAGGATCAAAATATTCGTAAAACCCATAGGTTTCTATTAGATGTAGCGTATCGGCTTTCAGGCGCGCAGCCAATGAAGTATATCCGTATGCCTTTAGCCCATGATACAATATCCAATTCAGGTTGACCCAAACGGGGCCGCGCCAGTAGCGCTTAGGGTCAAATTTTTTATGTGTCGGATCAAAAGAAGCACAGAGATAGTATTCATGATGTTTTCCAGAGAATTGACCCTCGTCTAAGTGATGACGAATCATTTCCTTAGCCGTTTTTTCACTTGGAATCTTGGCAAAAAGAGGTGCAAACGAGGAAGAGGACACTTCGGATAAAACAGCATCGTTCCGTAAATCGTAGTACACATAGGCCTTCTTCTCTTCATCGTAGAGCTTCTGATGAAAATGTGCCAGTGTCAGTGCATTCCATGCTTGCAGTTGCGCTACCATGCGTTTTTTGCCGAGCTTTTCACCCAAACGAATTAAACTATTATTCGACGCTACCAATAAACTATTAAACAAGGGATCCTGTACTAAGAATGGTGATTTCTCAGCAATTAAGTGATCATTGTACTTCCACTCTTTGAACAATTGCAACAAATGGATATAGTGCTGGTATTCTCTTTTACTAGGTCGATTGCTGGCGTCTACGTGTGTATTGTCCTTTCTTGCCAATTCAATATCAGGTGTGTCTAGCGTTTCCCAGATGTGGTCCCAAACAGGTGTGTTGTCTGTACCCGCTTCCCAATTATGACAAATGTAGACCAAGCCTTCCCCCTGAGGATCTCTATATTCATACAAATAGCGATGAAATTGAAAAACACCGTCAACAGCCTTTTCCAAAAAATCAGCGTCAAAATCCATTTGTGCAATTCGCTCCAGCGTTACGCCAAGTACAGGCGGCTGAGTAATCCCAGACGTCTCAATATCTCTCGGATAATGCGGACTGGTGTAAGCCCCGTGTACCGATGGCCCTGGGTAATAAGTATCTGAAGGGGTATGAAAAACGATTTGAGGAATGAAACCATTCTGCCATTGTCCTTTTAGCAAGGAGTTGATTTCCTGCTTCGCTTTCTTAATATCAACGTGTGCCCAACCTATGGCAATAAAACCTGCATCCCAATTCCATTGAAATGGATAGAGATGACCACAGGGTATGGTATATCCATCTCTCCAATTTGATTCAAGTACCTGAACCGCCTTGTCTACAAGATTTTGATTCATTGGTAAGCTTAGCCAGTGAAAGACTAAATATAAGTGTTTTAATACTTACTTTTGGAGGACAAGTTATGTTGAAATGACATTCGAAAAGACTACCGAACAATCTTCAAATTACGACCACCTTGAACGCATGTCTGTGCAAGAATTGCTGCATAACATAAATCAAGAAGATCAAACGGTTCCTAAGGCCGTGGAAAAGGCCCTTCCTCAGATTGAAATTTTAGTCCAGAAGACCATTAGGCGAATGAGAGATGGTGGAAGGTTATTCTACATGGGCGCAGGAACCAGCGGTCGCCTCGGGATCGTTGATGCCTCTGAATGTCCACCCACTTTTGGCGTTCCGCACGAACTGGTCATTGGTTTGATAGCAGGCGGAGACAAAGCAATTAGAAAGGCGGTTGAATTTGCTGAAGATTCCACCACCCAAGGGTGGGAAGACCTGCAGGAATACAAGCTGAGCATCAAAGATGTAGTGATTGGTATTGCCGCTTCAGGAACTACCCCTTATGTGGTTTCGACAATTTCAAAGTGTCGTGAACAGGGCATCACAACAGGCTGCATTACCAATAATCAAGGAAGTCCGTTGGCCCTTGCTGCCGAGTATCCCATTGAAGTAGTGGTAGGACCAGAATTCGTAACTGGAAGTTCGAGAATGAAAGCAGGCACTTCTCAAAAGCTAGTACTGAATATGATCTCTACGGCGGTTATGATTCAATTGGGAAGAGTGAAAGGGAACAAAATGGTAGATATGCAGTTGAGCAACACTAAACTAGTGAAACGTGGAACTCAGATGCTGATGGACGAATTGAATCTAGAAGAAAAAGAAGCCAATGCCCTTCTTGAGAAACATCAAAGTGTTCGAAAGGCTATTAAAGCATTTCAGGATGAAAAGAACCGATAAAGACCTTGTCGTTAAAGGAATACGAAGACTGGTGATCACAGCCTTCCTGATGTTTTTAGGCCCGACAATCATCTATCAAGCCTTTAAAAATGAAGATCATCCCTTATACATTCCAGTACTGGTGGTGGGCTTAATAGTAGCAGCGACGGCTATCCTTATGGGATTTAGAGGGATTAAAACGCTGATGAAAGCCCTCTTTGATGGTTCTTAATGAGCGTTTGTTGGCGTTGTGGGGTTATACCCAAAATGATGATCTGCAAATTGAATTCCCAGATTCGCCAGAATGTAATTGATAATCGCATAATGATGAATGGTGTGGCTATTCGCCTGCAAGAGTAAGGCTCCTAAGCTTGTATTCATTGAAACAGCACCTGATCCCAGGTCATCCACCACCTTCACTTGTTGATCTAGTTCGTTTTCAAAGAATTGTAGCTTTTGATTTAGTTGTAGAATACGTTCTTGTGCCTTCTCGCATAGCTGCTCTGTCATCAAATCGCGTCTACGCGCTGTTAAATCGATGGTTCGATTTTCATATCCTTCCAAAATACAATCGTAAAAGTCTAGAATATGTCTGAAGTGCGAACCTATGCTTGAATAATAGGGAGCTACAGAGGCGTCTGCGTATTGTGCATTCGTGAGGTTGGTGAGTAATAAGGTAGCGCGATTTAGATTTTCTAGGATAGCCTGTAGCATGAAAGGAAATTTTAACTGGTTAAATATAAAAAAACTGTTGTGAAGAACAGGCTTACATTTTTCCTTCTTTCCTATGTGCTATGATTAAAAAAGCCCCTTCACTTGAATGTGAAGGGGCTTTTAGTATAAGTGGGCGGCGACCTACTCTCCCACCTTTCGGCAG
>CAWUKP010000336.1:0-2940 GCA_963922975.1 uncultured Spongiivirga sp.
CAAGAACGCATGGTAAAGCGCATGAGCAACACCACTCGTATTGTAGACAAATTGTTGGCCAAGGAATTGGTGACGCGAGAGGTGTGTCCGACTAACCGCAGAAAGATTGAAATCAAAATTACCGTCAAAGGTCTCCAACTATTGAAAGACTTGGATGACAAAACCGAACAGAATAATAGCGATATCGTTGCCACCCTTTCGGAGAACGATTTGACAGTATTAAATAACCTTTTAGACAACATACGACAATGAGTACCTACATCGACGACTTGAATTGGCGCTATGCCACAAAAAAATTCGACCCTAATAAAAAAATTAGCACACAAGATTTAGACACTTTGCTCACCGCAGCGCAGTTAAGTGCAAGTTCGTACGGCCTGCAACCCTACCAAATTTTGGTAGTTGAGGATGCAGCAGTACGTGAAAAACTGAAGCCTGCTTCCTGGAACCAGTCGCAAATCACTGACGCTTCCCATCTCATCGTCATCGCGAACAAAACTGACTTTGGCGACGAACTGGTAGATGATTACCTAGAAAATGTGAGCACCACACGTGGCATTCCAGAGGACAGCCTCAACGGATATGGCGATTTCATGAAATCCAAACTTTTGCCTCTTCCACAAAACATCAAAGCCAATTGGACCGCCCGTCAGGCCTATATTATTTTAGGGAATCTACTTTCGGCCGCTGCCAACTTAAGAATAGACACTTGTCCGATGGAAGGTTTTGAAGCCCAGTCATACAACGAACTTCTCAAACTTGATGAAAAGAATTTAAATGCAGCCGTTGTGCTCGCTGTTGGCTATCGTTCAGAAGAAGACGACACCCAACACTATGCAAAAGTTCGTAAATCTAAAGAAACATTGATCACACACATATAATCACTAACATCTAATTCGAAATCATGAAAAAGAGACTTTTCATCACCACTATTGCCGCTCTTACTTTTGGAGCTTTGAGTTTCGGCCAAGAAAAAGCCGTAAACACAGAAAACAGTCAAATTACCTGGAAAGGGTATAAAGTAACAGGTTCGCACGAAGGAACCGTTGCGCTTAAATCAGGTGCTTTGGTATTCAATGGCGATCAGCTATCAGGCGGAAACTTTACAGTAGATATGACCAGCCTGAATGCTACCGACCTTTCTGGAGAGTATCAGCAAAAACTGAATGGCCACTTGAAATCTGACGATTTCTTCGGGGTTGCCGATCACCCGGAAGCCATGCTCACCATCAAAGAAGTGAAAGCCACTGGCAAAAATTCGTACTCCGTTTCGGGCGATATCACCATCAAAGGAACCACAGAGCCTATTGCCTTCGATATGTCGGTTTACGGAAGCAAAGCAACCGCTACGCTGAAACTAGATCGCACCAAATTCGGGTTACGATATGGTTCAGGAAGTTTCTTTGACAATCTGGGAGACAAAACCATTTACGACGAATTTGATCTCGTTGTAGACCTACAATTCTAAGTAAGTTCCCCTTGATAAATAGCTGAAGAGGGCGTCCTTTCAAAAAGTGCCGCTCTTTTCTTTTTTTCGTTTGAATAATTGAAAATTCATTCTATCTTTGACCAAGAATGAAAAAAATGTTGACAAATAACTGGTGGTGGTCTCTCGAAATGTAAAGTTCGTGACCTAAGCCTGTATAACCATATTTCAAACAGCCTGTCGTCACGACAGGCTGTTTTAGTTTAATGAAAATCATAAACTCCTAATACCCTCTCCCCAGCGGAGAGGGTCAGAATGAGGGCCTATGAAATATCGATTACAAACACATTACGACAAGATTCTGTCAGATACCATTACTCCAGTAAGTGTCTACCTGAAGCTGCGCGATCGTTTCCCCAATAGCATTCTCCTGGAGAGTAGTGACTACCATGCGAACGACAATACCTTTTCGTATATCTGTTGCAACCCCATTGCTACTATCAAAGTAGAAAATGAAACAATTACGACCTCTTACCCAGATGGCAAACGCGTGCAAAAGACGATTGACACCTCAACAGATGTACCAGCCGAAATCGAGGCCTTTGCCAACGCCTTTGAGGTGGAAAAAAACGCTTTCAAATTTGCTAATGGCGGACTATTTGGTTATATCGCTTATGACGCAGTGAGGTATTTTGAAGACGTAACCATACAGTCGAAGGCAAACAGTGTGGAGATTCCGGATATGCAGTATGCCATTTATCAAAATGTCATCGCTATCAATCACTTCAACAACGAAGCCTATATTTTTTCGCACAACTATAACTCTGAATCCAATGTAGACGAAATCGAACAGTTACTGCGTGTAAAGAATTTTGCTTCTTTCACTTTCCAAAAAAATGGCAAAGGCGAATCCAACCTCACCGATGAAGAGTACAAAGAACATGTAGCGCTGGCCAAAAAGCATTGCCAACGTGGGGATGTCTTCCAGCTAGTACTCTCCCGACGCTTTTCGCAAGGATTCAAAGGGGACGAATTCAACGTATATCGCGCATTGCGCAGCATCAACCCTTCCCCCTATCTTTTCTACTTCGACTATGGCGACTTCAAAATCTTTGGAAGTTCTCCCGAAGCTCAATTGGTAGTTAGTAATGGTAAAACAGAGATTCACCCCATCGCAGGCACCTTCAAAAGAACTGGAAACGACGAGGAAGACGCTGCCCTAGCCAAAAAGCTAGCCGAAGACGAAAAAGAAAACAGCGAGCACGTCATGTTGGTAGACCTCGCTCGAAACGATTTAAGTCGAAATGGCAACCATGTGGAAGTAGAGACGTATCGCGAAGTGCAATTCTTCTCGCATGTCATTCATTTGGTTTCCAAGGTAACTGGCTTAAAAAAACCAGAAATCTCCACCATGCAAGTAGTGGCTGATACCTTTCCAGCAGGAACACTCAGCGGAGCACCTAAACCCATGGCACTTCGCCTTATTGAAAAATACGAAAAAACCAATCGCGGAT
>CAWUKP010000337.1:0-2930 GCA_963922975.1 uncultured Spongiivirga sp.
CCTGACTTTACCAATGCTGAGGTACGCGAATGGTGGGCAGGATTGTACAAAGAATTGATTGGTGATTTAGGAGTGAAAGGCGTCTGGAACGATATGAACGAACCCGCTGTTATGGAAGTGCCTACGAAGACATTTCCACTAGACGTGCGCCACGATTATGACGGTCATCCTTGCAGTCACCGTAAAGCGCATAATATTTACGGAATGCAGATGGCCCGCGCCACTTATGAGGGTGTGAAGCGTTTTTCGTATCCGAAGCGACCTTTCATCATTACGAGATCGGCCTACTCTGGAGCGCAACGTTTTACCTCATCGTGGACAGGTGATAACGTGGCAACCTGGGAACATTTATGGGTGGCTAATCAACAAGTACAACGCATGTGCCTCTCTGGCATGTCTTTTACCGGAACCGATATCGGTGGTTTTGCCGAGCAGCCAACCGGCGAATTATTCGCGCGTTGGATACAATTAGGCGTCTTCCATCCGTTCTGCCGTGTTCATTCCTCTGGTGATCACGGCGACCAAGAACCTTGGTCGTTCGACGAAGAAGTAACAGATATTGTTCGAAAGTTTGTCGAGCTTCGTTATGAGTTGCTTCCTTATTTGTACACGATGTTCTGGGAATACGCCAGCGATGGGATTCCTATGTTGAAACCCCTAGTGCTTTTCGATCAGTTGGATCATCAAACGCATTACCGTACTGACGAGTTTATCTTCGGAAATCACATCTTGGTTTGCCCTGTGCTAGAACCGAATGCGCAGGGGCGTCGTATGTACATTCCTCGTGGAAAGTGGTACGACTACTGGACGGAAGAAGTACACGAAGGTGGAAAAGAGCAGTGGGTGCCTGCTGATATTGACAAGATTCCGCTGTTTGTAAAACAAGGTGCAATCATTCCTAAGTACCCAGTACAGCAGTATGTAGGAGAGTTGGAATTTGACGAATTGACCTTAGACGTTTACTATAAAGAGGGAAAAGAGCAATCCAAGGTCTACGAAGATGCCCAAGATGGATATGACTACAAGAAAGGGCGATACAGTCTGCGTACCTTTAAGTTGACAGGAAAGCCAAAGGAATTGATCATTCAGCAACATAAGGAAGGGAAGTACATTACCCCTTATAGCAAGTTGAAGTTGAAGCTACACGGATTGCCGTTTAAGGTGACTTCGGTGGAATTAGACAATCAGGATATTCCGCTGAAAGAAGTGAAGTTAAACGGAAACAACGAACTGATCATCGATAAAAACTTCACCGAGCTCCATCTAGAAGGGAAGTAAGATGGTTTTTGTAACTTTAAATAGTTAACAGCACAAACCATGAAAAAAGTAATTGTACTAGCAGGGTTCTTTTTGATGCTCTCTGCTTGCTCCACTAACCCGTTTACTGGAAAAAAAACCTTGGCTTTGGTGCCAAACTCACAATTGTTTCCCACTGCTTTTTCACAATACAATCAGTTTTTGACTGAAAACAAAGTGGTGACAGGAACTGCGGAGTCAGAAATGATCAAAAGAGTAGGGCAGCGTATTAAAGTTGCCTCTGAGCGCTGGTTGAATGCCAATGGACACGCCGGTTATTTGAAGGACTATCAATGGGAGTATAACTTGGTACAAAGTGATCAAGTGAATGCTTGGTGTATGCCTGGTGGAAAGATTGTTTTCTACACCGGGATTTTGCCTATTGCCGACACCGAGGCAGGTGTGGCAGCCATTATGGGCCACGAAGTGGCACACGCCTTGGCCAATCATGGTCAACAGCGAATGAGCGCCGGCATGCTACAGCAAATTGGTGCAGTGGCTGGTAATGTGGCCATTAAAGATGAGCGCGATCGTGCACTGTTCAATCAAGCGTACGGTATTGGTTCTACCGTAGGTGTGATGTTGCCCTTTAGCCGTAGTCACGAAACCGAATCAGACAAAATTGGCATCTATCTGATGGCCATAGCAGGCTATAATCCCGATGAGGCTGCGAACCTATGGAAACGCATGAAGGCCAACAGCGGCGGACAAGCTCCTCCAGAGTTTTTGAGTACGCATCCCTCAAACGATACGCGTATTGCCAATTTGTCAAAATGGGCCGCCGAAGCCAAAGCGGAAGCAAAGAAGTTCGGTGTAACGCAATTTCGCAATTAACTACTGACAAAATAAATTGTCCTAAATTAGGAGCCGTGATAGATTCACGGCTTTTTTATGAATAACACATTGATCAAAGGAAATAAAAAGACCATCCGAGCATGGGTCTTTTACGATTGGGCGAATTCGGTATACACACTAACCATCGCCTCCACCGTATTTCCGATTTTCTTCGGAGCCTTATTTACAGAAGGGCATTTACGTGTTCAATTTTTAGGCTTCGACTTCAAGAATACGGCACTTATTTCCTTCATTACCGCCTTCACGTTCTTGTTGATTTCCGTAATGTCTCCTGTATTATCTGGGGTTGCCGATTATCTAGGAAACAAGAAGACCTTTATGCAGTTTTTCTGTTATACTGGTGGTATAGGCTGCATTGCCCTCAATTGGTTTAGCTTGGAAAGCATTCACATCAGCATGGTCTTCTATTTTATGGGTTTGCTGGGTTATTGGGGCAGTTTGGTGTTTTACAATTCTTATTTGCCGGATATCGCGCACAAGAAAGACCACGATCGCATTAGTGCACGGGGCTTTTCGATGGGTTATGTAGGCAGTGTATTGTTGCTGCTTTTTAATTTGGCCATGGTACTAAAACCAAGTTGGTTTGGTATTACCGGAACGGAAGGGGAGGCTGCCATGAAAGCCATGCGCTATAGTTTTATTACCGTAGGCTTATGGTGGATTATTTTTAGTCAGTATACGTTTTATCATCTACCGAATTTCAAGACGGGCAACAAATTAAAGCGCAATGTGCTAGGCAATGGTCTAAGGGAGCTACGAGGCGTCTGGAATGAATTGGG
>CAWUKP010000338.1:0-2918 GCA_963922975.1 uncultured Spongiivirga sp.
CAACAGGTTTTGGCTCTCTCGCTTTCCATGTCAGTAAGATCTTTTCCTCGTCGGCACTTTCCAGCGTTCCTTGAGTTTTTCCTTCAGCGGTTTTTACTTCCAACTTTCTCCCCACGTTTTTCTTGTACTGTCTGGGATGTTGTAGCGGAGCTGTTGCGCCGGCTGAGGCTACTTCGAGTGCGAAGTCAACTTCCTCTCGATCTAGGTTATGCTCGATATGGCGACTCACGTCGATACAATCTTGTACGGTCACTCCCTGATCTCCGTCCAGCGTCACAGTGATTCTGCGATCTGGCGAGATGGTCATGTCGATAAGAAACAGATGATTTCTTTGGGCCAAAGCCTCATCAAGCAATTGCGCTACCCTTTCCTCGAACATCAACTCCTTTTATAAAACGAGGGGACATCTAGTCCCCTCAAGTGTTCAATTTTTCTTACAGCGCTGCAAATATACGACATTTTTAGAAAATTTCCTCTAACAAAGTGCAATTCTAAACAGCTCATTTTCTTTGTACTTTTAAGGACACAAACACCTACACCATGATAGCAAAAATACTTGTCCCCACTGACTTTTCTGAAAAGGCCGAACAAGCCTTAAAAGTTGCAGCAAAACTTTGTAGAAAGTACAATGCCAAACTGTATGTATTGCACATGCTGGAATTACCAATGCATTTGGCCACCAATGAACCTCAAAGTGAGCTGCCCGAAGCTATTTTCTTCATGAAATTAGCGCATCAACGATTTGAAAAATTGATGGACCAACCGTATTTGAAAGATTTAGAAACCGTTGAAACAGTAGAAACGCACGAAACCTATCAAGGTGTCGTTGATGCGGTTAAAAAATACGACATTGATCTCGTGGTGATGGGCTCTTCGGGTGCTACCGGACTCGCAGAGATCTTTATTGGTTCCAATACTGAAAAAGTGGTGCGAAATTCTGAAGTGCCTGTTTTGGTGGTGAAGCGCGATATGCCAGATTTTGATATCAACACTTTTGTTTTTGCTTCAGACTTTGAGGAAGAAGGCAAAAATGCATTTGTGAAAGCGTTGAAGTTTGTGAATTCGTTTGATGCGTCCTTGCATTTATTGTATGTGAACACGCCCAACAACTTCACCAGCACCCACGAAGCAGCAGCGCGCATGAAAAAGTTCATCAACGATTTTGACTTTGAAGACCTTACCGTGAATATTTACAATGACGACACGGTGGAACACGGCATCATCAATTTTTCAAAATCCATAGAGGCTGATTGTATCGGCATCAGTACGCACGGCCGTAAAGGATTAGCGCATTTCTTCAACGGAAGTTTAAGCGAAGATTTGGTGAATCATGCGGCTCGACCCGTGATTACCTTTAAAATGTAGGTGAATGCCTTTTGGAAATAGTAGGGCTACAACTAGTGCTTTTCGACCAGATAAGTATGTTTAAAACACCAAGACTATGAAATAAAAAACCCCTTGAAATCAAGGGGTTTTGTTGTTGGCCTACTAGGACTCGAACCTAGAACGACTGAACCAAAATCAGCTGTGTTGCCAATTACACCATAGGCCATTCCGTAATTGAGACCGCAAATTTAAGACAATCTTTTATTTGCGCAAACAAAATGATTCTAAAAACCCCGAAACAGGAAATATCCCCACTGCTGTTAACGTTTTTTAAAAAGCCGATTTGAAAAAAGGATAATCATTACCTTGCGCTGCGATATAACCCATTCAACCTTATGACCGAAACAAGCTTTAAAAAGTGGAACCTCATTCTGGGTTGGTCTGCTTTTGCCATTGCACTCATCACCTATGGTTTAACAGTAGAGCCTACCGCTAGTTTTTGGGATTGCGGTGAATACATTGCTACCTCTGCCAAATTACAGATTGGCCACCCCCCAGGAGCGCCCTTATTTCAAATGATGGGTGCCTTTTTCGCCATGTTTGCGTCAGAGCCAGATCAGGTGGCTTTGATGGTGAATTATATGTCGGTCTTTTCCAGCGCATTTACAATTCTTTTTATGTTTTGGTCATTGACCATTCTTCTTAAGAAGTTTATTACCGGGGAAGAAAAAACATCAAAGGCACAAACCATTGCCATTTTTGGCAGTGCTTTGGTAGGCAGTCTAGCATTTGCGTTTTCGGACAGTTTTTGGTTTAATGCAGTGGAAGCAGAAGTCTACGCCATGGCGATGTTAATCCTATCTGCCATGTTTTACATGGCACTTCGCTGGCAACAAGAAATGCATGAACCCAGAGGAAACCGTTGGTTAGTGCTGATCGCTTTTACCATTGGGCTTTCATTCGGAGTACACTTTATGGGCTTGTTGACCATTCCCGCCATTGGAATGATCTACTTTTTCAAAAATTACAAAGACGTATCCGTCAAGAATTTCTTGTTGGCCAATGTGGTATCTATTGCTGTGCTCCTTTTCATTTTTAAGCTACTCCTGCCTTCTACCTTAAAGTTCTTTGGTTATCTGGAAGTTTTCTTCGTGAATTCTATTGGACTCCCCTTTCATTCAGGTTCTATCATTGCAGGTCTATTGATTATCGCTGCCTTTTATTTCTTGTTGCGGTACACCCGAAACAAGCAATATGTATTGCTCAATACCATCACCTTATGCGTTCTGTTTGTGTTGATCGGTTTTTCGAGTTGGATCATGATTCCTATTCGGGCCAATGCGAATACCAATATCAACGAAAACGCACCCACAGATGCACGTTTATTATTGGCCTACTACAACCTTGAACAATATCCAGAAACACATCTGTTTTACGGCCCGATGTTCTCAGATATGTATGCGGGACAAGATCCAGACAATCCATACATGGACGACAAGCCAAAATACGAGCGTGACTATGATAAAGGCAAATATGTAATTGTCAATGATTATAAAAATGCCCGTATCGCACCAAACGGAAATCATTTGGGC
>CAWUKP010000339.1:0-2910 GCA_963922975.1 uncultured Spongiivirga sp.
TGAAAGCCAATGTTTTCATCGTGATGGGCGTGTCTGGCAGTGGGAAATCGACTGTGGGGCAGCTATTGGCAGATACTTTGGAGATTCCCTTTTTTGATGGAGATGACTTTCATCCAGAGCGAAACCTGAAAAAAATGTCTGATGGACTGCCCTTAGACGATTCAGACCGCGCAGATTGGCTTCAGGAATTGCATCAGCTAGCGCAAGCGGCACTTGTCCAAAAAGGAGCGGTTATCGCGTGTTCTGCTCTTAAAGCTAATTATCGTGACCAACTGAGTCAGAGTATCGAAGACGCTGTGGACTTCATTTTTCTAGAAGGTGATGAAGAGCTCATCCGAAAGCGCATGGAAGCACGAAAAAATCATTTCATGTCTCCTGCCCTTCTAAAATCACAGTTTGACACCTTAGAACCGCCTGAGAAGGCTCTCAATATTTCGATTGAACTTTCACCTCAAGAAATGGTATCGGCCATCGTAGATGCGCTTCATCAAAAATCAAGTATTGGCCTAATTGGATTGGGTGTGATGGGAAAAAGTTTGTGTCGAAACCTGGCACGTCATGGATTTCAAATTTCCATGTTTAATCGTCATCTTCAGGATGTTGAAGAACACATTGCGGTTGATTTCAAAGCTGCTCATCCTGAGTTAAACAAAGCGAAAGCCTTTGACCATCTCGGCAATTTTGTAAGGTCTTTAGAAAGACCGCGAAAAATAATGCTCATGATCAAGGCGGGCAAGCCGTTAGATCAAACCCTAGATCGTTTAGTGCCACTTCTAGATGAAGGTGATATCATTATTGATGGAGGCAACTCCCATTTTAAAGACACACATGCACGGCAAAAAAAACTGGCCAGCCAAGGAATTGAGTATATCGGAGCAGGGATTTCTGGGGGCGAAGAAGGCGCACTTAAAGGGCCAAGTATCATGCCGGGCGGAGATATAGAAGCCTATCAACAAGTAGCTCCCTTTTTAGAAACCATCGCCGCGAAAGACCTTAATGGAAATGCGTGTTGTTCCTACATTGGGCCCGAGGGTAGCGGACATTTTGTGAAGACCATTCACAATGGTATTGAATATGCCGAAATGCAACTTTTGGTTGAAGTGTATTTTTTGCTTCGGGCCTCCGGAAAAAATCCTGATGAAATAGCCGCTGTACTCGCTTCATGGCAAACTGAAGGCCTAGACAGCTTTCTTCTGGAAATCACGATTGAGATTCTTCGTAAAAAGGAAGGGGAAGCCTGGCTGATTGATAAAATTTTGGATAAAGCGGGCAACAAGGGAACAGGGAATTGGTCGACCGTCGCTGCAAGCCAGTTGGGCATCCCTGCCACCATGATCGCCAGCGCACTGTTTGCCAGATACATTTCTTCCTTCAAAGAAAAACGGATGCAGCTAGCGAGCATATTCGAAGAAGAAGCGCCCGTCTTTGAGTGCAATACACAAGATTTAAGGGAAGGATATGCAATTGCAAGAATTGTCAACCACTGCCAAGGTTTTGAACTGCTTGCCGCGGCTTCTCATGAATACAATTGGTCGCTTCATCTTGCCGAAATTGCCAGAATTTGGACCAACGGCTGTATCATTCGCTCTGGACTGATGGAAATGCTTATTCCACCATTGAAGCACACTGAAAGCTTGCTCCTGCATCCTGAAATCATTGAACACTTAAAAATTGGAAGATCCAGCTTGAAAAAAGTAGTACTGTCTAGTGTAGCAGCCAACATAGCGTCTCCTTGTTTTCAAGAAGCATTGAACTACCTGAATGCCATGGGCACAAGCACTTCGGCTGCCAGTTTAATTCAAGCGCAACGCGACTATTTTGGGGCGCATACCTATCAGCGTCATGACCAAGTAGGCACATTTCACACGAAATGGAAAAACACCAACCATGATTGATTATTCACTACTTCTAGGCATCGTTTTGGGTATTGCCCTCTTGCTATTCTTGATTCTACGTGCGAAGCTCTCGGCCTTTCTTGCCTTGCTAATCGCCAGTATTTTTGTAGGGCTCTACGCCGGATTAAGTCCCACCCAAATGATGGAAACTGTACAAAGTGGTATGGGCGGTGTTCTGGGCTTTGTGGCTACTGTTGTAGGTCTGGGAGCACTTTTTGGAGCGGTTTTAGAACACTCGGGTGGTGCTAAGGCGATTGCTCGCTTTCTGATCACCAAACTCGGCGTATCTAAAGCGCCATTAGCCATGGTTTTAGCGGGTTTTGTAATTGCAGTGCCTGTGTTCTTTGATGTAGCCTTTATCATTCTGGTGCCGATGATTTATTCGCTCCAGCGAAGCACCAAGAGATCATTGTTATTCTTCGCATTGCCTTTGCTAGTGGGTTTGGCTACCACTCACGTTTTCATACCTCCCACCCCAGGCCCCATCGCGGTAGCGGAAATCATCGGTGTCGATTTGGGTTATGTTATACTAGTAGGCGCATTGGTGGGTATCCCTACTGCCTTCATCACCGCCTTGCTCTTTGTGCGTAAATTGATTAAAAATGACCATTTAGAGGCGCCTGTACTTGTGTTAGATGAGGAAGAAAAAGAAGTGAGTTTACCGAATGTTTGGCTGACCTTTAGTTTGATCGGAATACCTATTCTGCTCATTTTAGTAAGCTCATTTGTGGAAAGTGGTATCCTCTCCTTCCCTCATACCCTTAGTAATCTTATCAGGCTTATTGGGCACCCTTTTTCTGCTTTAATCATTGCCAACTTGTTGGCGTGGTATCTATTGGGAATTCGTCGTGGATTCAGTAGAACACAACTTTTAGATATCAGCCAGAAGTCGTTTATTCCGGCGGGCACCATTATATTATTGACTGGCGCTGGCGGTGTATTTAAACAAGTTTTGGTAGATACCGGTGGAGGTGAAATGATTGCCAAATCGCTTGCCGAAGTTGGTTTTCCGCTG
>CAWUKP010000340.1:0-2901 GCA_963922975.1 uncultured Spongiivirga sp.
TTTGTCCACATAGGTTGCTTCCCGCACTGGTGCCTAAATAGGGCGTACCGGCCTCAAGAACGGATCGCAAGGTTTCCATTAGGTCTAAACGATACAATTCTGAAACCAGAACGAAGGTATTTCCCCCACCTGTGAAAATGGCTTGTGCATCTTTGAGTGCTTGTTTCGGATTTTCATACTCATGTAGCCCTCTTACATTCATATCAAAGGCTTGAAAGGTGCTCTTCACCTTGCTAGTGTAGGTCTCATGACTTATACCCGACGGACGTGCAAATGGAATGAATAGCAATTCCTTCACTCCATGAAAGTGCCTTGTTAAGGCACTGGATAAATAGTCTAAATACGTGCCTCCGTGAAGCGTGGATGTGCTTGCCACTAGCAATCGTTTCATATCCTAAATTTTCCCTAAATTTAAAGAAAGCTCTGAGTACCCATTGTATCTTTATGAAAAACAACGCTATGAATCGACCTCTACTACTCTTTTTTCTACTTGTTTCCCAACTCATGATGGCCCAAGGGGTGATCCTTAGAGGAAAAGTGCTGTATGGGAACAATAATGTGGTAAATGAGAATGTAGTGAACGTAACAACGGGTTTTGCCACAATTACCAACGGCAATGGGGAGTTTCAAATTCGTGTGAGTGTAGGTGATGAGTTGATTTTCACCGCATTACAGTATAAGCTCAAAACGGTTCGAATTACCGAAGAAATTATCCAAAACAACCGCCTTGTAGTGGAGGTTAAGGAAAAAATCACCGAATTGGACGAAGTCGTTATCGGCCCTGAGAATACGGAGAAGTTCATTGACTTGAAAGAAGAAGAATTCAAAGGATTCGATTACGAGCAAGACAAATCAACCCCCATCACAAATGCCGCGGTTGATAACAATCAACTGACTTATGGGATTAATTTTGTCAATATCTATAGGGCTCTTTTCAAATCGAACCGAGAGCGAAATCCTTCTTCAGAATTGGCCTTTAGCGAAGTGTTGCGACAAGTGTATGAAGATGATTTCTTCGTGCAAGATCTCCAAATTGCGCAAGAAGACATTGACAAGTTTTTATACTTCTGCGACGATCGAACTCCTCCCAGAGAGTTACTGCGACAAAGCAATGAATTTCAGTTGATTGACTATCTAGTTGATCAAAGTAAGGCATTCAAAGCACAATAGGCTTAACAAAATTTTATCCTGTCTTTAGCTTTTTGCTAAGAGAAATGCTTATTCCTTTGAGGGAAACTACTAGCCTATGCCAAAACGTTTACTCATTTGTCTCTTTGTTTCCGCTTACAGTTTTTCGCAGGTTGAGAATACCGAAGTAGCCATTTTGGGTCGCGTGCTTTTTGAAAACAAGGGTATTGAAGGGGCTCATATTGTCAACAACACCGCCTCTGTGTCCACGATTTCTGATGCCGAAGGAAATTTTCAATTAGAGGTTGCTCTGGGCGATTTACTGATTGTTTCATCGATCAATCATCGCATCGAAGAGGTTGTGGTCAGTGAGAAAATATATGATGAGCGCTTCCTTCGAATTGACTTGAAAGAACGAGTAGTAGCACTTCAAGAGGTTGTGCTTTCTCAAAATTCCACCCCCAATTTTGGAGATATCAGTAAGTATGAATTCTTTCCTGATGCACAAAGTCCAGTTACCAATTATGCCTTAGGTCAAGGACAAGGACAATTTTATGGCTTACAGCCGTTGAAGCTGATCGAATTAATAGGAAAGCTATTTTCCAAAAAGAAAAAGAAGGAAAGGCCATTTTCACATTTTCGCATAAAACCGAAATGTAGCAAATTGGTTCCGGCGCGCTTTGATGAGGACTTTTTTGCCGAAGATCTAGGCCTTGCCGTAGAAGATGTCGAGCTTTTTCTTTCGTATTGCGATTATCAAACCTATCCTGATGACATTTTTCAAAAAGAAAATGAAATTCACCTCATAGAATTTCTGGTAAACGCAAGTAAAGAGTTTTATAAATTGCGAAATGAAGATGAATAAGAGCGTTGCCATTTTGCTATTTTTCTTGCCCATTGCGCTCTTTGCCCAACAATTCAAGGAGTTTAAAGGGCAAGTGGTGCACGACAGTCTTTCTGTGGAAGGGGTGCATATCATCAATAAATCAAGTGGTGCTACCACCATTACCGATAAAGAAGGGATATTTGCAATCGCAGTAAAAACGTCTGATACCTTAGTTTTTTCTGCCATTCAGTTTATGCTACACACTGTGGTGGTCGACCCCGAGGTATTTCAACAAGATTTCGTGAAAGTCTATGTAGAAGCTCGGGTAAACGAACTTGAAGAAGTAGTGGTCAAGCCACACGATCTGACAGGCGATCTGAAAAAAGACATTCATAAAGCTGAAAAGCCGATTAATTTTGACGATGTGGGTATTCCAGGCTTTAAGGGGAAACCGCAAGAACGCATTCCGACCACCGCACAGGTGTTCGTGGTAGGACCATTGTTTGCAAGCATTGACGCCGAGGCAGTCTACAAAAAACTAAGCGGCTATTACAAGGAATTGAAAAAACGAAGGAAAATGGATCGCGAGAACGAAATGACGGTACGTATTATTGAGTTTTATGGAGTGAGGTTTTTGATGGAGAATTACGAATTAACCTTAGATGAGGTGTATCCCTTTGTATTAGGAACCGTCATGGATACAGAGATCGAGAACGATTTTGCCCGTGGTGATCACAATCTGGCATTGCAGAAGTTAGAAGCACGTTAATAAGGCCGTTTGGAATGCTTTTTGTTCTTAAGTTTGCGAAGGAATGATACCTATGAAAAAAATCTGGATACTTTTTGGTGTGCTACTTTGCTTTATGGCGGCAAGTAGCTTTGATGCTTGGCACAAATACTATGTGAGTACCACCAATATCGAATATGCAGAAGATGAGCAATCACTG
>CAWUKP010000341.1:0-2890 GCA_963922975.1 uncultured Spongiivirga sp.
GGTTGAGGGCCTAGTGGGCGCTTTAGCCCGTGGAAGTTCGAGTCTTCTCGTGCGCACTTCTTTCCTACAGTTTTTATTTTCAATTACTTACTTATCGAAATGTTAATTTCATGAGAAAAAGTTTCATTTCTCTACTAAAACTGTATTTTTGTTTAAACTTTAAGTATCTTTTGTTAAACAAGCTATGAATAACATAAAGAACAGCTTTAGTATCAAAGACCTTGAAAACCTTTCTGGTATCAAGGCACACACCATACGCATCTGGGAAAAAAGATACAATCTACTCTCCCCAGAACGTACAGACACAAATATTCGAACCTACAGTTTGGCCAACTTACAAAAGCTCTTAAATGTGACGCTTTTGTACAACAATGGGTACAAGATTTCTAAAATTGCAGAATTACCAGAAGAAAAGATTCCAATACTCGTCAAAGAATTTATTTCGGAGAACAGTGTAAAGAATCACTCCATCAACGCTTTCAAATTGGCCATGATCAATTTTGATCAGACCTTATTTTACAATACATACAATTCATTACTTTCTACCAAATCCTTCAGAGAGGTATTCTATGAAATTTTTATTCCACTTCTCAATGAATTAGGGTTGTTATGGTTAACAGACACCATCACGCCTGCACATGAGCATTTCATTACAAGTTTGGTCAAGCAAAAGATTTTGATCAACACGGAAAAGTTACAAATGGTAGATCCTACCAACAAGAGCAAAACCTTCGTACTGTATTTACCAGAAGAAGAAATCCACGAAATCGGTTTACTGTACGTTAACTTTGAAGTCATTCTTCATGGATACCATTCCATTTATCTTGGTCCGACTGTGCCGTTAGATAGTTTGGTAGATCTCACCAAGTATTACGACAATTTGCACTTTGTATCGTACTTCACCGTCAATCCTTCCAAGGATAAAATCGATGACTATATTACCGAGTTCCAAGAAACCATCCAGGCGCATAGCAACAGTAATCTGTGGATGTTAGGGCAACAAGTGAAGCATGTGGATATGGACAAGCTTCCAAAGAGCATTCGAGCTTTCAATTCAATTGAGGAACTGGTCAATGCATTGTAACCAATTAAGCGTCATCACAAAAAAGTAAAAGACTCCACCATTTTGAAGACATCAATAGCCATTCTTGGATCAGGATTTTCTTCCTTAGCCGCAGCTAGTTATTTAGCCCAAGCTGGCTACCAGGTTACCATTTACGAAAAAAATGCCACTGTGGGCGGACGCGCACGTCAGCTGAAAAAAGAAGGGTTTACCTTCGATATTGGTCCTACGTGGTACTGGATGCCCGATGTGTTTGAGCGTTTTTTTGGAGACTTCGGAAAAAAGCCTTCGGACTATTATCAACTCTCACGATTGAGTCCTGCGTACAATGTCTATTTTGATCGCTTGGATTACGTAACTATCGAAGACTCTTTGGAGAAAATATGCGAAACCTTCGATGCCATTGAAGAAGGAAGTTCTAAGAAACTGAAAAGTTTCATCAGCAATGCTCAGGATAATTACGATATCGCTATCAAAGACTTGGTGTATCGCCCTGGTGTCTCGCCGCTAGAATTGGTTACGCCTCAGACCATTAAAAAAATTGGGCTCTTCATGCAGAATATTAAAGGCATGGTGCGCAAAGACTTCAAAAACAATCGTTTAGCGCAGATTCTAGAGTTTCCAGTGCTGTTTTTAGGAGCAAAACCGAGTGATACCCCTGCCTTTTACAATTTCATGAACTACGCTGATTTTGGAAAAGGAACCTGGCATCCCAAAGACGGCATGTACAGCGTTATTTTAGGTATGAAAGCCTTAGCTGAAGAATTAGGAGTGGTCATCCATACTAATGCTCCAGTGGAAAAGATTGTGGTGGAAGATGGAAGATGTTCGGGCGTCATGGTGAATGGTGAGCTTCAAAATGCGGATATCGTCTTGAGTGGTGCAGACTATCACCATACCGAAACGCTGTTGGATAAGAACTATCGTGCCTATTCTGAAAGTTATTGGGACAAGAAAACCTTTGCACCTTCGTCCCTACTCTTTTACGTAGGTTTCAACAAAAAACTCGAAAACGTCATTCATCATACCCTATTCTTTGATGTGGATTTCGACAAACATGCGGAAGCGATTTACGACGAGCCCGCTTGGCCAGAAGATCCTCTCTTCTACGCGAGTTTCCCTTCAAAAACCGACGAAAGTGCCGCCCCAGAAGGTTGTGAAGCAGGTATTTTTTTGATTCCACTAGCGCCTGGCATTGAAGACACTCCGGAAGTACGAGAACAATACTTCGACATTATCATGTCGCGCTTCGAAAAGCTCACCGACCAGCAAGTGACAAAAAATGTTATCTTTAAAGAGTCCTTCTGTGTCAATGACTTTGTAAAAGATTACAATTCATATAAGGGAAACGCGTATGGCATGGCCAACACCTTGTTTCAAACTGCGTTTTTGCGACCCAAGTTGAAAAGCAAAAAAGTTGCCAACCTTTATTTCACAGGCCAGCTAACGGTACCGGGGCCTGGTGTACCACCTTCTCTGATTTCGGGGAAATTGGTATCGGAATTGATCAACAAACACCATCCAAAACTATGAAAGCAATCTTTGACAAAGTGTCGCAAAAGTGCAGCAAGACAGTAACCGAGTCGTATAGCACTTCTTTTACATTGGCCGCTAAAATGCTGGCGCCATGTATCCGACAGGATGTTCATAATATTTACGGTTTTGTGCGCTTTGCCGACGAAATTGTTGATTCGTTTCACGACTACGACAAACGCTATTTGCTCGATAAATTTGAGAAAGACTTGGATGAAGCCGTCGAAACAAAAATTAGCCTAAATCCTATCTTGAACGCTTTTCAATACACCGTTCATAAGTACAACATTGATA
>CAWUKP010000342.1:0-2884 GCA_963922975.1 uncultured Spongiivirga sp.
GATCGGAAAGCTTTTCGTCTTTTTTGCTAAACAATTGAAATTGCTGCAAGTCTTTTACCTCTTGCCCAAATTTATCGGTGGTAGACAATTCAACGACATACCAACCAGAGGGCCACTTTTTAAGACGACCTAAATCCAGTTCTTTGCTTTGATCCGTGTCAAACTCCTTTTGCAAAAATTGTTCGACTTTTGGCCAATTTCTGGGTTCATCTTCGTTGTCCAAGGCGTCATGAGGAAAGGTTTTTTTAAAGTCAGCCTTTGAAATGACCTGATAATCTGGAGCTTCCCAGGGCCGTTGTCGAAGCACTTGAGCGGGCGCTTGTAATTTGTAGATACTGACTGTTCCTTTTGCGGGTGCGAATTCTCCATTGAGGTTGGTGGAGGTAATGCCCAAAGCTTGATCTTTCTCATTCTTGTCTAGCACTGTTGGAAGTGCAACGGTCGCAAGAAGGGTATGATAACCCACACGAACTGTGGTCGTGGTACTGCGCGTTTCTCCATTGAGATCTGTGATATCCGCGATCAGCTCATAATTAAATACGGGTAGATTTTCTTTATCTATAGTTTCGTCAGGCTGTGCTTTGAAGGTGATTTGAAAATTACCTTGCGCATCAGTGGTCGTTTCTCCTTGTGTGATCTCTTGCCCGATACCGTAAAAGTTTGGCCTTGACCAGAAGAACCAGCGAGGCATTTGAGCACTTCGCCGCACGCGATACACCACCTTTGCATCGGTGATATTGCTGCCTGCGTAGGATTCCGTCTTTCCTGATACAGTGACGCTATCGTTAATTTGGTAGGTTTCTTTGACAGGTTCAAAAGAAGCTTCAAACTTTGGGCGTTTGTATTCTTCCACAGAGAAGGAGACTTGACTCCATTCAAAATCGTCTAAATCCTTTTCGTAAAATTTGCTGGCGTTCCCTTCTTCTGCCACAAGCGAGAAGTTTCCTGTGAGTATATTGGAGGGCAAGATGAATTCACCCGTAAAGGAACCAAATTCGTTAGTGGGTAAAGTGAGACTTCCAACTTCCTCGCCATTTACATCTTTCAGATACACATGTACGGTTTCATTCGGAACAACTTCTGAGCTATCTTCTTTTCTTTTCACGAGTATCCCCTTGAAAAAGACAGTTTGACCTGGGCGATAGATACTGCGATCGGTAAATAGAAAAGCCTTTGCAGTTAAATCACGTTGTTTATTGTTATCTGTAGGGCGGTAATGATAATAGGTTCCAAATGCTGTAGTTTCTTGATCGTACTTCACAGCGATTTGAATGTTCTGATAACGCTTCTCTTTGCTCAATCTGAACATACCCTGCTCGTCTGTGGTGAAGCGTTCCGTCCGAAACTTATTGCGGTAGTTCAACTGATATTTCATGAGGATGTTGGCTCCTTGTAGCGGTTTACCCGTACTACGATCAATCAATTGAAAGATTTTATCGCGACCATTCTCACTTTCCACCAAAGCCATATTGGTAAATTGTACAGACGCGTATGCCAGAATGTCCTCCGTTTCAGGACGTGCGACCACCAAGTATTGACCGTTGGGCATGCCTGGAAGAATTACTTCAGTCGTATGCGTTTGGAAATCGCCTTCATCGCGAAGTGATGTATCAAATCTCTCCGAAACTGGTAGTTTGGCAATGAAGGCCTCCTTTTCCTCTTGCTTGTACAATCGCTGGAAGCTTTCTAACTGTTTGGTTGTGATAGCATGTAAGCTGACCTTAAGCTGCTGATGATTGCGATAACGCACCAAGATTCTTGATTGCTGGGCGGTGGGAATGTACTGCTCGGCAGTGATGCTCAACTCAGGTTTGAGGATATTTTGCAATAAGACCTCGCACTTACTAGCCGCATGGCTCTTAGGGAATTTTGAAACAATTCCATCACAGATTTCTTTGGCCTCCTTGCGATACCAACGATCTTTCTCACTTTTCGACATCGCATAGGCATTGGCAAACTCGTCCAATAGTTGAGCACGCTCAAATTCGTATAAAGCAGCCAAAGTGGAATCCTGTGTAGTGGCAGCTTCTTGTTGTAAAGTCTTCAGCATAACCTTAGGATCCACGGCTTGCGTGGCTTTCTGCTTTACGAATTGCATGCGTTGAATGTTGGCATCTACAAAGGCATCTTGTTGGTTATCTTTTTGATGAAATCGAAGCAGTTTTTGATACAATTCCAAGGCTTTTGTAGGTAAGGAAAGGTGCTCTTCTTTGGGGAGTGAAATATTTAAGAAGTCATCTGATGTGCCGAGATACGATTCCGAATCGATTTCAAATTTATGTGCCGGTTGCGTAATGAGATGCTCGCTGGTTTGGTAGAATTCAAGCGCATCGTAGGCCAAAAGATCAAAAAGTGTTGGACGATAGCGTTTTGAATCTTTCTGCAGTAGGAGTAAGGCATCATATTTTTCCAAAGGCTCTAGTTGTAACTGCAACTGATTGTTGAGCGAGGCTTGAAAGTGTTTGTTGATTTCTTCCAGGAAGGTAGCAATGTCCCAGGTTTGAAAGTCTTCAGGAGTGGCGTTGCCATCTAACTTTGTGCGATTGTAAATACGCCAGCGTTGTTGTTGCACATACTGCCAGAGGCTGTTTGCCAATATATTCTGAAGAATGTTCTTCGTGGGGAACTCATGTTCAGCAATTTGTTTATTCAACTGGTCTATAACCTTTTGCTGGGCTTCTTCTTCTAACAAAAGCATGAACTTCGATTGATACAACAAACACTTGATTTGCTGTACATCGTCTTTATCTTTTTCTGCCAGCTCCTGAATTTTGAGTACCTTCTCCAGTGCTGTTTTGGGCAAGCCTTCTTTTTCTAAATTGGCCACTTCATTCCAAAGTGCTCGGTAATGATCTGAAGGTTGAGCTGTCGACATATAGGTAAA
>CAWUKP010000343.1:0-2873 GCA_963922975.1 uncultured Spongiivirga sp.
GTGAAAGGAAACTCCTTTACTTACCCTTTATTTGATTTTTGAATTTGTCGAACTCGCCTTCTTTCTGCTCTTTTGGCCAAGAGTTATTGGACATATCGATATCGGCAGTCTCTAGATTAGGATCTACCACAATACCTGTGATTTCCTTTTCAGAGGCTACCACTTTTTTGCACTCCTTGTCGTTCTTACGCCATACCTGTACTGGATACTTCACGGTTTCTTTGGAACCATCCGCGTAGGTATACTCTACGATCAAAGGCATTGGAATACCTCCTGGCTTATCGAAAGTAATTTCATAGAAGTATTTAGGCGACTTCATATTGGCGCGCTCTTCAGGCGTCATATTGTCCATCACGTATTCATTCAAGGTCTGCGATGCTTCTGTTACATCTTTTCCTTTCATAGCCTCATCGAAATCCTCGCTTCCTTCTTCCGCAAGGTATACCAAAGGTGGAAGATCTGCTTCCGTCATACCTCGCTGTGCCATTAGCTCGCGAATACGCTTTGTTGGCTTATTAGACACTTGGTATTTCTTCACACCTTTCACCCCAACGTCTACATAATCTGTGGAATAGAACCAGCCTCTCCAGAACCAATCAAGGTCTACCGCTGAAGCATCTTCCATGGTACGGAAGAAATCCTCTGGCGTTGGGTGTTTGAATTTCCAGCGTTGCGCATACGTTTTGAATGCGTGATCGAAAAGTTCACGTCCCATGACGGTTTCACGAAGAATATTTAAGGCCGTAGCAGGCTTTCCGTAGGCGTTTGGCCCAAGGCTGAATACATTTTCAGGATTCGACATGATCGGCGCCAAGGTTTCTTGGTCTCCCGACATGTAAGGAACAATTTTGGCAGGCTCGCCCCGACGTGATGGGTACTTTTCACTGGGCGCAATAGCCGTTGGAAACGCTTCGCCAAATTCTTGTTCTGTGATGTACTGCATGAAGGTATCAAGTCCTTCGTCCATCCAGCCCCACTGGCGTTCATCGCTGTTCACGATCATTGGGAAATAGTTATGTCCCACCTCGTGAATAATTACTGAAATCATTCCAAATTTGGTACGATCGGAGTAGTTTCCTTCTTCGTCTGGGCGTCCGTAATTCCAGCAAATCATCGGATATTCCATCCCTTGATTTTTCGCGTGAACGGAAATCGCCTTGTGGTATGGATAATCGAAGGTAAACTTCGAGTACGTTTTCAAGGTTTGTACCACCGCTTTGGTAGAGTAATCTTCCCATAGCGGATTTCCTTCTTTCGGGTACATAGAAACGGCCATGACGTCTTTTCCGCCCACTTTTACGGCTTGCATGTCTACAATCCATTTGCGAGAGCTGGCAAAACCAAAGTCGCGTACGTTGGTGGCGTTAAACTTCCAAGTTTGTTTCTTATCAGAGGCTGACTTCTCACGAGCTTCTGCTTCTGCTTGTGTAGTGATGATAACTGGCTTGTCGTACGACTTTGTAGCCTGCTTGTAACGCTTCATCATCTCTTTTGAATACACATCCTCTCTATTGGTAAGCACACCTGTACCATCTACAATGTGGTCTGCTGGAACCGTGATATTTACTTGGTAGTTTCCAAAAGGTAGCGCGAATTCACCGCTTCCCCAGAACTGATAGTTTTGCCATCCTTCCACATCGCTGTAGACACACATTCTTGGGAAAAACTGTGCGATCACGTAGGCATTGTTACCATCTTTAGGGAAATGCTCAAACCCTGAACGGGCACGATTTACGGTGTGATCAGGAATGTTATACCACCATTTGATGGAGAAAGAGATGTTCTCTCCGCTTTTCAACACTTCTGGAATATTGACACGCATCATGGTTTGGTTGATGGTGTACGAAAGATCTTTACCACGAGCGTCTTTCACATGTTGGATTTTGAATCCTCCGTCGAAAGGAGCTCCTAGATACTTCCCTGCAAAACCACCAGGAGTGTCTGCCATGGGCACCCCACCGCCGTTGCGCTCTGCTGAAGGACTATCAGCTGCACGAACGTTTTGGTCTAGTTGTACCCATAAATACTCAAGGTCGTCCGGAGAATTATTATAATATGTAATAGTTTCTTCGCCATAGATGCGTTGTGTCTTATCATCTAGCTCAATGTCCATTTTGTAATCAGCTTGTTGCTGGTAATAGGCAGGACCTGGAGCACCTGAAGCCGAACGGTATTCGTTAGGCGTGGCCATTTCTTGATACAATTGACGGAACTTATTGGTATTAACGTGTCCCGCAGGCTTTTCTTCCTCTTCTGGCTTTTCTTGGTCTTGCGCAAAGGCTGAAGGAAGACCCATCACAAGCATTGAAAGGAATAGATAGCTAAATCTTTTCATGGTTCTTTAAAATTTATTGATCGCTGAAATTACGCGTATTTTGACGAAGTGGAAAAAGGTCTTAAAACTTTAACAAACCTTTATCATTTTCTCGGATCAGCAGGAAACTCTTGCGCTGTCCGTTGATTTTGATGTGAACGATATTCTGTTGATCTTCAAAGATCTCGAAGAGTAATTGATTCTGAACAGCGATGCTGTTTACAGCGGTCACATTTGGCACTTCAATGAAGCATTTTACCAAGTCTTGCTCGTACTTTTTGCCCAATAGAACAAGCGACACCTCTTCTCCGTTCACCTTGATTTTCAGCTTTTGGGTGAAATATTTCTGAAGAAATTGATCGGTTAATGGAGATTCTTCTTTGCTTGCCAATTTAGGCTCAAAGCCGTAGCGCTCTTGAAGTAGTTTTTCGAGATCATCGATAAAGATGCGAGTGATGATTTGCAGTGATTGCTCATCTTCTGCATATTCGATATTGGTGGTACTCACATAGTATTTATGCAAAGCATCAAAGCTACTTGTTGTTATGAAGCAAAGTAG
>CAWUKP010000344.1:0-2859 GCA_963922975.1 uncultured Spongiivirga sp.
ATCCAAACGCTGAGATTTGTGAGTCGTACCGAAAATACGCTGTTGTTTGCAGAGCAACTCAACACAATGAAGGAGTTCATGGCCAATACCAGTGCTAGCACTAACATGCTAACAACCGAATTGTACGAAGCAGTGGACAACTCCGTTTCAGACGCCCATTCTTTTTTATGGCTGGGCACCAATCCGCAATATCAAGAATTCATGGTAGATAGTGCATCCAGTAGTTTTGCGGCGCGGCTGAAGAAAATGGAGCTCTCAGAATACCCTGTCTTCGCTATTCAACAATCAGCTGATACGCAATTCAATCATACCATTGTCAGTATTCCCAAAAACAAACCTGCTGGCAAAAGCGGTACGATTTCTCAATCGGCTAGTATACAACTAGATGCCAATTTGGCTACCAATCCACAGTGGGTGCTCAATCACAGGAATCAACAGCAGGAAATTGTCGTTCAAGACACAGACAATCAGCTATACCTCATCGATTGTAGAGGGAACGTGCTTTGGAAAAAAGCCCTTGGAGAGCCGATTATCGGAGCGATTCAACAAATGGATATCTACAAGAATGGGCGATTGCAGCTTGTGTTCGCCACCAATAAAAAAGTATATGTTCTAGACCGCAATGGCAAGGAGGTTTCACCTTTTCCCCTTGAAATGGACAAAATCATTACCCAACCACTTGCCCTTTTTGACTACGATGGAAATAAGAATTACAGACTGCTGGTAACCATGGGCAGCCATCTTAAGATGTTCGATCGCAATGCGAAATCCGTCAATGGCTTCACATTTAACAAAGCTTCAAGCGCCATCGTGAAAATACCGAAGCACTTCAGAATCGGTGCCAAAGATTACTTGACCTTTGCTGAAAGTAGTGGTAAACTCCATATTCTGGATCGGAGAGGAAGAGAGCGTGTGAAGGTAAATACGACCATTGACTTTTCGGAGAATGACATCTTCAGTCATCAAAACAAGTTTGTAACCACCGACAATAACGGAAAACTAATCAGCATCAACACCTTGGGAGGCATTGACCGCAAAGACCTCGGGCTCGAACAAAACCACGGATTTCAAGCTAGTACTAGAGCGCTGGTTACCCAGTCTGAAAACGAACTACGCATCAATGGCAAAAAAGTCACCTTGGATTTTGGAATTTACACAAAGCCCCTTTTGGTCTATGTTCACAACAAGTTGTACGTTGCTATAACGGACCTCCAGGCGCATCAGGTATATTTGTTTGACAGTCAAGGAAAGCTGATTCCTAACTTTCCTGTATATGGTAAAGACATGGTGGCCTTGGCAGATGCTGATAACGATCGGCGCTTAGAATTGGTCGTGAAAGGCGAAGAAGATACCTTGTTGATCTACGATGTGAATTAACAGGAATAATCCCTTTGCTGACCCTCGACGAGAACCCGTATTTTGTATTTACAATCCCAATAACCAATACAGAGCAACATGAATAAATATCAACTGTTCCTATTCCTTTTAATGGCCTGCTTCGTAGTGCATCCAGGTGAAGCACAAATTTGGAAAAAGGTCAAAAGAAAGGTTGAACGAAAAGTGGAGGAGAAAGCCGACGAAAAGATCGACGAGATCTTTGAGGAAAAAAATGAGGAAGGCGAAAGCGAGGAAACCACGCCAACAGAGGAAGAAGGCTCTGAAGAGCCATCGGGCTCCAATAACGAAGAGGAGGTAAATGAAAGCACTTCCTCCAAAGAAGTGGTGATCAACAGCAAATTTGATTTTGTTCCAGGTGATGAACTACTCTTCTTTGACGATTTCAGCAACGATTTTATTGGCGACTTCCCAAGCAAGTGGAATACCAACGGTGGCGGAGAAGTAGTGACTTTCGATGACGGAGAAGACAAGTGGTTAGAAATGCTTTCTGGATATAGAACCTTTTACATCCCCGATCTAGCTGAACTTCCTGAAGAATATACCATCGAATTTGATTTCAAAACTTACGGAATGGATAGAGGCACCTCATCTACCGCTCGTTTAATGGTCTATTTGGCTGATGAAGGGAATTTTGTTTATGGCCACAATCATGTAAAAGTGATCATTCCTTTGGTCCAATACATTGCGGATGGAGTCAGAATTTCAAATTACGGTCCTAAGTTTGATACAAAAATTAACAATGAAGTAAAAGCAGATATTCGAGATGAAGTGTTGGCCGAACCACATATTTCTATTGCTGTAAACAAACAACGTTTCCGCCTTTGGGTAAATCAAAAGAAATACATCGATGTTCCGAGGTTGTTGCCCAAAGAATCTATTATGAATTATGTAAAATTCAACATTACCAATACCAAAGACGGCAAAGAGCGTATCTTTCTGAGAAATGTCAAAATTGCCAAAGGTGGTCTAGACTTGCGGAAGCAATTGATAGCCGAAGGCAAGGTAAGCACCAACGGAATTCTTTTTGATTCAGGTTCTGCCGTCATTCAGGCCCAGTCGTACGGTATCATTCGTCAAATCTCCCAAGTACTCAAACAAGACAAAGCCATGCAACTCAACATTATTGGGCATACAGACTCAGATGGCACAGAGGAAAGTAATCTCACGCTCTCTGGCAAACGTGCTGCGGCCGTCAAAAAGGCATTGATCGACATCTATGGCATCCCTGCAGATCGTATGACCACGGAGGGTAAAGGCGAAAGCGAACCCGTGGCCGACAATGATAGCGATGATGGAAAAGCAAAAAATCGACGCGTAGAGTTTGTGAAAATGTAAGGATTCGCCAGAAAGCGCTTTGCAATATCAAACGGGTGTATCCTGCACAATTGTGGCCGCCTCAAAAAGCACTTCAAAGTGTTTTGTGAGCTTTTCCTTTACCGCTTCCATCGGAACCTCGGCTTG
>CAWUKP010000345.1:0-2854 GCA_963922975.1 uncultured Spongiivirga sp.
TCGATACCTGGCAGTCGGTCTACAAACAGCTGGTCAAGTCAAATTATGAGGTGACCGCTGAGGTAGAATTTCTGACCAACAAGGCTGGTGAACACATTTCATTTTTTATCAAAGATCCGAATGGCTATTCCATCGAATTCAAGTCGTTTAGCGAACCTAGAAATGTCTTCTCCAAAAACTAAAGCCCCTCAATTGCCTTTGATCAAAGCGTATTATTTGGCCAATGGTATTGACTTGAAAGAATGGCGTGCAGCCTTCACGGGCAAGTTGATTATGTGGGATGCCGATGAGGTATTCTACACCCTCAAGGAAGGTCAATACGTCTACGTTTTTAGCTATGGCGTAGTTTCCTTTTTCAATACCTCACAAGAGGAGCAGCAATTGCATTTGAAAAGGCTCCAACCATTTTTGAAAGAACCAGTTGCTATCGGTACCTTCGAAGAGCAAGTGGTAGTCAACAGTCAACATGCTAATGCGGTCGTGGATGGAATATTAGAAATCAACTTCAACGAGATAACCGCGCTGCAAATTGCCATGTTGCATGTAGCGCAATCAACCGCACTCGATCATTACGGTCAAATGGCGGATGCACTGCTTAACGAGACCACGCAATTCACGAATCAATTGGAGGCAAAAGGAACCTTGAAATTGAAAGGTAAAAAGCTCCGTAAATTCATCGGGCGCGCCTTAAATTTGAAAAATAAGATTACCGAGCACTTGTATGTGTTCGAAAGTCATGAGATGACTTGGGAAGAGCAACATTTAGATCGCCTAGATCAGCAGATGAAGCATCATTTTGATTTGAAGGACCGCTTTGAACAGCTTTCCGACAAATTGGATGTCGTGAAAGAGAATCTAGCGCTTTTCAAGGACATGATGCACCACAGAGAAAGTTCTTGGCTCGAGTGGATCATCATTCTCCTGATTTTAGTAGAAGTCATCGACTTATTCGTTTCAAAGATTTTCATATGAGTAAACTTTCCGTTATTGGTAGTGAAGAATGGTGTGTATTTTCCAGTCTGGGCATTCCAGCAATCAAAGCCCGCGTGGATAGTGGGGCCAAGACTTCTTCTATACAGGCCAATAAAATCAAGCTATTTTACAAAGGTCAAGAAGAGTGGGTGAAATTCGTGGTGAACCCCCTTCAAGAAAACAGAAGCATCAGCGTACAATGTCAAGCGAAGGTTATTGACAAACGAACTGTAAAAAGTTCCTCAGGGATATCTGAGGAAAGATTGGTCATCAGAACAGCTGTGTCTATCGGTGAAGATACATTCGACATCGAGTTGACCTTAGCCAATCGCGATGCGATGGAATATCGCATGCTGCTCGGTCGAGAAGCACTGAACGATCGATACATGGTGAATCCTTCACAAAGTAGTTTGGTAGGTGATTTTTCAACCGCAGACATCGAAAAGCGCTATGCACCTTTTAACCACCAAAAGTCAGGTCTTAAAATTGCTTTGTTGGCGAGCAATCCTTTGTTGTACAGCAATAAGCGAATCATGGAGGCCGGAAAACTTCGCGGTCATGAAGTGGCTTTCATCAATGTGGAACAAGCCTACATGAAACTTGATGCTACGCATCCAGAACTGAGGTATCGTGGCGGTAGCATTCTGGAGGAGTTTGATGCTGTGATTCCACGAATCAAACCCGCGGTTACCTTTTATGGTTGTGCCATCATTCGACAGTTTGATGCGATGGGCGTGTATTGCCTGAATACCGCAGAAGCAATCACGCAATCACGTGATAAACTCTTTGCTTCGCAACTCTTTGCCAAGCATGACATTCACATCCCCATCACTGGCTTTGCCAAGTCACCACTGGATACCAAAGATTTGATCAAGATGGTCAACGGTGCGCCTTTGATCATCAAGCTTTTAGAAAGTACTCAAGGGAAGGGCGTTGTACTCGCAGAAACGAACAAGGCTGCTGAAAGTGTGATCAACGCCTTTAAAAGTGTGCAAACCAATATTTTGGTTCAGGAATTTATCAAGGAGGCCAACGGTCAAGATATCCGTTGTTTTGTGGTGAATGGGAAAGTCGTTGCTTCCATGGCAAGACAGGCTACGAAAGGCGAGTTTCGTGCGAACATCCACCAAGGAGGAAGTGCTTCTATGATCAAGATCACCCCAGAAGAACGTCGTTTAGCAGTGAAAGCAGCTAAGATTTTAAACCTTCCTGTGGCTGGGGTAGATATCATTCGCTCAAACAAAGGACCTTTGCTCTTGGAAGTGAATTCTTCCCCAGGATTGGAAGGTATCGAAAATGCTACAGGTATTGATATCGCTAACCTGATGATTGAGGCAGTGGAGAAGAAACTGAAGTTTAAGCGAGAAATAATGGTTTCTTCTTGAAAACCTCCCAAAAGAATACACTGTAAACGATCACATATTCCAACCCAATGATCCAAAGATTTTCTTTGTTGCCTTCATTGCCATAAGCGAGATAGCTCAAAATAATGACCACGGTCCAAACCAACGGAAACCGGTAATTGGTGAACAGTGAAAGCACCAGCAGACTTGCTAAATACCAAGGGTGTACGGTGGTGGAAACGAAGTAGTAAAAACTCAGGCACAAGAGCATACCCGTAAACATTTTGGGAAGGTCTCGATTGTTTCGGAAAAAGGCCATCCCTAAGACAAATCCCAACACAACAAAAGGAGTGTATTGCCCAATGATCTTGATCTCATTATAACCACGAAAGGTGTAGCCAATTTCGCGAGCGATGTAGTACAAACTACCATTGAATTCGAAATTGGTAAACCAGAGTCCCACAGTTTGCGCATAATTGTCTACAAATGTCATCGAGAAGAATGGCGCAAAGGAGGCAACACAGGGTAGCACTATCACC
>CAWUKP010000346.1:0-2842 GCA_963922975.1 uncultured Spongiivirga sp.
GAAACCCATGCCTAAAGATTACTAAATGTTATACCAACGAAGCAGTGCCTTATTTGCCGCTGCACAAAAGTATATTCCAGGAGGTGTGAATTCTCCTGTTCGGGCCTTTAAGGCCGTTGGCGGTACGCCTATTTTCGTAAAAGAAGCCAAAGGTGCCTACCTTTTTGATGAAGATGGCAACAGACTCATTGACTACATCTCTTCCTGGGGGCCGCTGATTTTAGGACATGCCTATGAGCCCGTCGTTGAAGCTGTAAAGCAGCGTGCCGAGAAAGGGACTTCCTATGGAATGCCTACAGCTTTGGAGACCGAAATTGCCAAACTGGCCGTTTCCATGGTGCCAAATATTGATCAAATACGTTTTGTAAACAGCGGTACCGAGGCGTGTATGAGCGCGGTACGGCTGGCCAGAGGGTTCACCAAGCGAGACAAGATTATCAAGTTCGCAGGATGTTATCACGGTCATAGTGACGCTTTCCTGATTCAAGCGGGTAGTGGGGCGGTTACTTTTGGAGCGCCGAACAGTCCTGGGGTTACGCAAGGCACCGCAAAGGATACCTTGCTGGCACAGTACAACGATCTGGAAAGTGTAGAGCGTTTGTTTCAGGTGAATGAAGGTCAGATAGGAGCCATTATTGTAGAACCCGTGGCTGGAAATATGGGTTGTATTGTTCCAAAGGAAGGCTTTTTAGAAGGATTGCGCTCACTTTGTGATGCACACGGAGCATTGCTAATTTTTGATGAGGTGATGACCGGTTTTCGTTTGGCCCAAGGAGGAGCGCAAGAACTTCTTAATGTAAAGGCCGACATTGTAACCTTTGGGAAGGTAATTGGCGGCGGACTCCCAGTCGGCGCATTTGCAGCACGCAACGAGATCATGCAGTATCTGGCGCCTGAAGGGCCTGTGTACCAAGCTGGGACCTTATCCGGAAACCCGTTGGCCATGGGTGCAGGTTTGGCGATGCTCACCGCTTTGAACCAACAACCAGAAGTTTTTACCTCTCTTGAAAAAAAGACAACATACCTGCACGAGGGTTTGGCAAAGGTGTTAAATCATCATGAGATTCCGCATCAAATCAATCGTTTAGGGTCGATGCTTTCCGTGCATTTTACAGACGTCCCCGTGGTAGACTTTGATACGGCCGCGAAAGGTAACAATGGGTATTTTAAAAAATACTTTCATGGCATGCTTCGCCAAGGGGTGTATTTGCCTCCTAGTGCTTTTGAAAGTTATTTCCTGAACGATGCGTTGAGCTACGACGACATTGATTATACGGTGGCTGCGCTGGAGAAAATAGCAGCAGAATTGAAATAGAAAAAGCACCGAACATCGATGCTTTTTCCTGACTAATTCACCTACGTCGCCGTGCGTGGCGTCTTTTTAAGTGTTCTCTTCGCATTTTGTGTTTTTCTTCAAGCATTTTGTTCCATTGCACATACTGTTCATCGCTGAGAATGCTTTTCATTTCACGTTTAAAAGCAATGCGTTGCTCTAGATGAGCTACGGCGTTGGCGTGCATTTGCTCTGGTGAAGGTTTTTTAGCATCTTCCTTTTGGTTGCGTTTTGCTTCTCGCCGTTCGCGAAGCTGTGTAGTTTCTTGTACGAGCAATTGCTCTACTTGATTTTCTTGCTGTTCACTAAGGTCTAAGGCCAATGTCATTCGCTTGGCTTTGATTTCAGCTACCTGCTCAGGAGTCATGTCTTTTAAAGGATTTGACCTTGGTCCGTCAGGTCTTTGTGCAAAGACATTCACGGAGGCCAAAAGCAACATACTTACAAAAAGTCTTTTCATTGTTACGGGTTTTACGGTTTACTGTTAGTAGGACAGCAAAGGCCCGCAATGGTTTAATGTTTTTGAGGAGAATGATGATTTTAACACAATGCTAAGAAGTTGAAAGCCAATTATTAAGGAATCATTAATTCGATGGAGAAACTGTTAAAAAAAACCTAAATACGGTAACATTTTGAATCGAGGGGCGTCATTTAATCAAACGATCAATCAAACATCAATCAATCAAAAACGTATCAGTAATGAACAAAGTAATTTTCCTCAGTAGCTTGCTTTTAACCTTATGGAGCGCTACGCCGCAAGACGATCTAGTCGAAGAAGAATTTGGATGTACCGTGGTAGAATGTAACCAACCAGAAATGGTTCCAGTTGACCAAATTGTGTACATCGAAGATGAAGAGGTAGAACTAGGATTTAATCCACAAGATTACCTTCCTGACAACTTTGATCCTTACGCCAGTGAATTTGAAGGCGAAGAGTGGATCTACCTTGAAGACTTAGACATCGAAACTGAATTTGATTTGGAATTCAACGCGAAAGCACACCTTCCAAAGAATTTTGACCCATACGCTGCACCTGCAGCTATCAAATAAATAAGAGTACACCCAGTGGGAGAACCAAGTTCTCAGTTGGATTATTTGAGTTAGTAGTTAGCTAAAAGGCCTGATTTTCAGGCCTTTTTTTGGTTTAGGGTGCTTTTCCCCCTTTCAATACCTTAGTTTTTCCTTGCGTTCAAGCTACCCGCGCTATCTATATTTGAACTGTGAAGCTTAATGCTTTCATGTTCTTCATTTAATAGTTAATTGGGTTAGTTAGTAAAGCAATACCGTTGCAGTTCTCTGCAGCGGTATTGTTGTTTTAAAAGAATTTTTTTGCACTATTTGAAACTGATGGTACAACTCTGTGATTGGCCAAACCAACGCACGCGATTTCTTGAAGCGTTTTTGTAAATATAATCACGAAACATTCGAGGAATAAAGGCTAATAAGGCCGCTACACGTCGCCATTTGGGCATGGTTGCCACAATTTTCAAAAAACCATCTGAATGTGTA
>CAWUKP010000347.1:0-2831 GCA_963922975.1 uncultured Spongiivirga sp.
AGCTGAGCGGTATCTCCAATCAATACCAATTTACATTTATGTCCGCTGTAAACGTACATCATCAGGTCATCCAGAAGCGACCCGTTCTCAAAAATCTTTGCATCGGCAGGTGCGTCTGGTATCATCGACGCTTCATCCACAATAAAGAGCGTATTGCGATGTTTGTTAGGCTGAAGTACAAACTTTACCGCACCCGCTTTGTCCTTCTTAGGAAAGTAAATTTTCTTGTGAATCGTCAATGCCGTTCTTCCAGAGTAGTTGCTAATCACTTTGGCCGCTCTTCCTGTAGGCGCCATTAGAATAGACTTGGTTCCTGTGTGCCACAAGTTTTTGACTAAGGTTCCTATTAAGGTAGTCTTCCCCGTACCTGCAAACCCTTTCAGCAGGAAGGCTGCCTCCTTTGTATCCGTGTAGATGAATTCGGATAGCGCATGGAGAGTTTGGTCTTGTTTCAGCGTAGGTTCAAACGGAAATTTCTCCTTTAGAAGTTGGTAGAATTTGTCGGAATTCATCGGGCTTGCCATGCCTCAAAGATAAGAGCGAATTTTTTGGTAAAACCCATCCTAAATCAAAAAAAATTGTAGATTTGTGAGGATACCACTAACTAACTTTAGCAAGTATAAAATGAAAACCATTCTACAAATTTTACTCTGGGCAGGTAGTGCCTTCTTTGCGTATATGATTTACAATTCGATCAATGCTCCTATTGAGTTCAGAAAGGTGAAGGAACAACGCTACGCCAAGGTAATTGCAAAATTAAAGGATGTGCGAGATGCGCAGCAAGCGTATCGCTCAGTTACTGGTAAGTACGCCAAAGATTTCAACAGTCTTATCCGCTTTGTTGACACGGCTCAATTCACCATTACGGAAAGAAGAGATTCTAGTTATATGGAATACAACGAAACCTACCGCATCGACATGTTAAAAGAAGTAGTTGTGGTTGATACGCTTGGCTTTGTTTCTGTGAAAGATTCTCTTTTCGGAAACGACGATCGTTACAAGACCATGATGAATCTTCCTGATTTTGGCGATGGTGTGAAGACTATTGAGTTGAACGCAGACATTCTGGAGCAGGCTGCAGGTTATCAAGCACCTGTTTTTGAAGCGAAGGTGAGCAAAGACCTCGTTTTACACGACCAGCCAAAGGAATTGTTAGCCCAAGAAAAAGAATTAGTCTCTGTAGATGGTGTGGATGGCCCAGCCATTACAGTAGGATCACTTACCGAAGTAAGTACTAATGGTAATTGGCCTACCATTTATGACAAAGGAGACCAATAATACTACTACTAACTCAATTTTTAGATTGTCCATTCAAGTTGATTTGAATGGACTTTCTTTTTGTACGCTGAATTCGTTAGAACATCGCGTAGAGCAGCTAGTCCACTATCCTACTGCGCAGCGCATCGATCATCCAGACGCGCTTTTAGATTTCATCAAAAGCCTTGAATTAGAACGACTAGGTACAGGTTTCCGAGATGTTCAGATTATTCATTCCAACGAACTTTCTGCCTTTGTACCCAAGGCGTTTTTCAACAAGAATACCTTATCCGACTACGTAAAATACAACACGAAAATCTTGGCGAACGACTTCATCGATTACGATTTGATCGCCACCAGTGAAATGGTCAACGTGTATGTTCCTTATGTCAACATCAACAATTATTTTTTCGATCTTTTCGGAGCCTTTGAGTATCGCCATGCGGCCAGCATTTTAGTAGAGAGTCTCCTAGGAGATGCTACTCCTTTTGCGGAACCCAAGATGTATGTACACATTCGGCCCTTTCAGTTTGAAATTGTGGTGATTCAGCAACGGCGTGTGTTGTTGTACAATTCTTACCGCTATCAAACCAAAGAAGACTTTATCTATTACATATTGTTTGCCGCAGAACAACTGCAACTCAATCCTGAAGCGTTTCAGCTGTGTCTTCTAGGTGCAGTGGATACTGATCACGAATTGTATCAAATAGCCTATACCTACGTACGCCACGTGAAGACTTTAAAGCCAAACCTCAAAGTAAACACGGCTGATTATGATGAGGAAGAAGTAAACCGAAATTACGTGCTCCTAAATACCTTCTAAATGCGGATTATTTCCGGGACTCATAAAGGCAAACGACTAACGGCTCCAAAAAAGTTGCCGGTGCGCCCAACCACGGATTTCGCTAAAGAATCCCTTTTCAATATTCTATCGAATCTGTATCACTTTGAAGATCTCAAGGTGGTCGATCTATTTGCTGGTACTGGAAACATAAGCTATGAGTTCGCTTCGCGAGGGGCGCAAGAAATTTTAGCCGTCGATCAGCATGTCGATTGTCTTCGGTTTATCAATAAAACAGCTCAGGAACTTCAGTTTCCAATCAAAACGATTAAAAGTGATGTTTTCAAGTTTTTGGCTAAGGCCAAAGTTCAGGCTGATATCATCTTTGCAGATCCGCCCTACGGTTTTGACCAAGAACAGTTTGAAAACATCGCAACGCTGGTATTCGAACATCAACTGCTTCATGAAGAAGGTGTGTTGATCATTGAGCACTCAAAGCACACGGAGCTTTCCGATCATGTTCATTTTTCGTATGCGAAAAAGTATGGTGGAAGCGTATTTAGTTTCTTTGAAGCGAGTGTGGAAGAAAAATAGCAGGCCATAAGCCGGATTCTGTGCTCTTTCGAGTCCTTATCATTTATCTAGGCTTGTTGTTGCTAACAAGCTCTAACCGCCTACCCTCCCACATCGAACGTGCCGCTCTCAAGCGTGGGTTTACATGGCGTTGCACCGCATAGAGTTTACCTGATTTCACTACAGCCGAACTGTACTTGCTTTCTGTTGCACTGGTCCT
>CAWUKP010000348.1:0-2820 GCA_963922975.1 uncultured Spongiivirga sp.
TACCTCATGATCGGTTTGGCCTTGGTGATGTTTTATACCTTACTGATCTCGATCTCCGAACATCAAAACTACCTAAAGGCCTATTTGATTGCTGGTGCTTCGGTGGTGGGTTTGATTACCCTGTATTCGCGAAGTATTCTGAAGAATTTCAAGTTTGTACTGCTAGTTTTTAGTTCTTTAGCCGCGTTGTACAGCTTCATTTTTGTGATCATCCAATTGGAAAACTACGCCTTGCTAGTGGGCAGTATCGGGCTCTTCTTAATCTTGGCGACTGTGATGTTTGCTTCCAGACGTATCGACTGGAGTCAGGCCACATAAATTTAGGTTGGTTAGTTGATGAGGAAGTCGCCAGCCGAAAGGCGGCGGCTTCTTTATAATCCTAAACATATGAGAATTTCAGAAACACTGGTGACTGCTATCCTTCGGGGAGCCTACACCATTATCTTGAGCACCGCATTGTTTGGCGGATACATTGTGGTGGGCTTTTTATTTCTAAAGCCTGAGTTACAATATTTCAATTACTTGGGCACAATGATCATTGCGACCTTCTTCATAAATCTTGCATACTTTCTTTTTTGTCTGTTGCTGGGCGTAGCGCATCCCACTTATAGAAGACTTTTTTTTAGAGTAGCACTCGGTATGTTACTTAACATACCACTAGCTATTGTGTATTTAGTAATCTTAATTTCTTTCCAACCATGAAAGCCAAGGACTTGATTTATCAGCGCTTCTCGGAGTTTCGTATTCTCTTTTGGGGTCTCTGCTTATCAGCATTACTTTTAGCACTAAGAATAAAACTTTCACACAGCTTTTTTTTCTTGTTTCTAGGATGGAACTTGATCTTAGGCTTCATCCCGTTTTGGATCACATTTCTGCTTCAAGTATATCCTGGGCTTTGGGCAAAGACGTATTTGAGATTTTTGATCTTCTCCCTTTGGCTACTATTCTTGCCAAACGCACCCTATATTTTGACAGACTTTATTCACCTAAGACTTTCGAAACCGATTGAAGCACCTTTTGATACACTTTTAGTTGCCTCCTTTGCAGCTACAGCTTGGCTCGCAGGATTGTACTCTTTACGAGATATGAAAAGATTTTTGCTGTTGGAATATCCTGAAAAAGCAGTACGTATGATGATTTATGCCATGTGTTTCTTAGCCGGCTTAGGGGTTTACCTAGGGCGTTTCATACGCTTTAACAGTTGGGATTTTATTCTGAATCCGTTGGAAGTTGCCACAATTACATTACGCAATTTCTCCAGTCCATTGTGCATCTTCACCACCATATCAATCGGGCTTTTGATGATGTATACCTTAAATTCACTTCCAAAGAAGTGAAAAACTATTGATGAATCAAGCGATAGATTAGAATAGCAGTACGTTTGGTTAGATCTTCCACGGTATCAAGATTGACGCTCTCGTTAGGTGTATGTGCTCCTTTGCCCATGGTTCCAAGACCATCAAGACAATCTACATATTCAGCCACAAAAGATACATCTGCGGCGCCACGACGACCAGGATCATAGGCCTCTACGGCACCTTGTCCCAAATCGAGACTCACTTGATTAAAAATGGTCAACAATGCCTGATTGCCCTCTGTTGGGCCCATCGCGGGATAGCTGTCGATAAAAGTAATTTTTGCAGAAGTTTGTGGTAAATTCACAGTAACGATCTTGCGCATCTTTTCGCGTGCACGCTCTTTCTGTTCTTCGGAAATAAAGCGCAATCCACCTTTCACTACCACGGTTTGCGAGACCACATTGCTCTTTCCGAAAGCGTCTCCTTTGCTATTGGCGGCATCGAAGTCTAGACTTGTTCCTCCCAAAATAATACCTGGATTGAAGGTCAAGAATTCCTCGCCACGTACTTCCTCATAGAATGCGTTGAGAATCCTGGAGGTCTCAAAAATGGCACCAGCCCCTACTCGATCACTAAAAACCCCGGAAGAGTGTGCTCGCTTGCCTGTAACTTCTAACAGCCACCCCGAAGATCCACGTCTAGCCACCGTGGCGTTGTTGAACCCTGTAGAGGTTTCAAAACCCAAGGCGATATCGCTACGCTTTGCAGCTTCGATCAAGTCTTTCCGGCTGACCGAGAGTGGTTTGCCTGTGCTTTCCTCATCCCCAGTAAAAGCGACAACAATCTGGGCGTCATCCAGCAATCCGTTCTCCTGGAGGGCTTTTAGTGCAAACAATACGATGACATTGCCACCCTTCATATCATTGGCGCCAGGCCCGTAAGCCATATTGCCTTCTCGTTGGAAGGTTTGAAACGGACTGTCTTTTTCAAAAACAGTGTCGAGGTGCCCTATCAACAGCAACTTCTTGCCCTTATTTCCTTGGGTTTCGGCAAACAGATGTCCCGCACGATTCACGGAATCAGGCATAGAAATCCAACGCGTTTGGAAACCAATCTTGTCAAATTGATCGCTGAAGACTTTCCCTACTTCACGAACACCTTCATGGTTCATCGTCCCGCTATTGATATTAACCACTTGTTCCAAAAAAGCGATGGCTTGATCGTTGTTACTTTCTACTGATTTGATAATCTTTTTCTCAGCGCGACTCAACTTTTGGGCGTGAAGAGAAACAGTGAAGAGTCCAAAAGCTATTGAAAGCCATAGGATACGAATGCTCATGATGACAGGAATAATGGTTAGCACATTAAAGATACACAAAAGCGCTTATTCCCTTCCGTCTACATAGTCTTGAAGATAGGCATAGCGTTCAGTGAGCGAACCATTTTTTGTCATTCTGGCACGTTCCAAAATACCGTCTTGATCGCCGTTGAAAAAAGCAGGGATCACATGTTCCAGAAAGGC
>CAWUKP010000349.1:0-2814 GCA_963922975.1 uncultured Spongiivirga sp.
TTGGTTAGCTATTCTGTACGTCAGTTCATATTAGGAATGACAATAGTTTGTAGGGCTTGCGCACTGATCGACATGTGTATGCTTTGTTCTTTCAATTCCAGCGTAAAATCTTTGGCTGTTTTCTCAGGATTAAAAACCACCACCGCCATAGAACCATCTGGATTCTTCGCTGCAGTCACCTGAAGGGTCTTGTCTGTCTGTTCAAAACCGATTCGCTTCGCTCCAGGACGAATATATTTACTGAAATGCGTCAACGTATAGTAGATAGGGGTAAAGTAGACTTCATCGGTTTCTGGGTCAACAATTACAGGCGCTACACACCAATTTTTAAACCAATTGGGGCCACCTTGCTTATCGAGTACCATATTCCAATCGACCCAGCCATCGACCCAATTGTTCAGACAACCAATGATGTCTCTCGCATAACGATACACGGGTACGTATTTAGGGTGGTATTTCTTATCTTCTTCTGGCGCCCAATCCCAGCCCCAATCGGTGGCTTCTTTCGACCAGTACCAGGCGTCGTCTTTCCATTTGGGCACTTCCGCATCCACACAAGCTTCTGATTGAATGATGTGCTTCTCAGGCGCTTTATTGTGGGCATATTGCAGGGCTTCCGGAAAAACTTCATAGGTGCTGGCATACCAGTGAATGGCCGTACCCGCAAAATATTTTGACGTCTCCTCATTCGCGTACATCGAATCGACCCATTCGTTGAGGTGTTCTCGATTTTGATCGTAGCCTAAGATTTTCACATGTGCTTTGCCATCGGCCTCCAAACGAGGTCCTAAGTGCTGTTGCACAAATTGAGTCATCTCGTCAGGAGTATAGTGCATACTTTCCCAGTTATTACCATTGCCTAGGGGTTCGTTTTCTACCGTGATTCCCCAAATATTTATGCCTTCTATTTTATAGGCGTCGATATATTTTGAAAAGAAAAGTGCCCAGGTCTCGTAGTATTCAGGTAATAATTTTCCACCTACCCACTGCTTGTTGTCTTTCATCCAAGGCGGGGCCGTCCAGGGTGAGGAAAGTATTTTAAAACCGTCTTTCGAGGCCTTCATGGCTTCTTTGATGAAAGGAATGATATCGTCTTTATCTTTCTCAATTGAGAAGTGTTCCAAGAGCATATCGTTCTCTACAGGCGCATAGGAATAGTTGCTCAAAGAAAAGTCACAGGAGTTGATATGGGTACGTGTCAAAGAATACTGTGCACCATCGGGTCCGAAATACGCATCAATGATCTGTTGGCGCTTTTCCTTGCTGAGTTGGTTCAGTAGATAGGCAGAAGCTTCTGTAAATGAACCGCCAAAGCCAGTAATCGTCTGAAATTCTTCTTCAGGAAGGAGCGTAATTTTTTGGGTTTTGCTGGTAGGGGTAAACTCAGAAAGGTTGGTGAGTTTGTTGCCTGCAGCCGAAGTCTCGAAGACTTCTACTTGTAGCGATGGTTCTGTTTGACAGGAAGTGAGCACTAGTGCGGCGATTATTAGGTGTTTATGTTGGTTGAAAAACTTCATCGGTCTTGGTTTTGACGGCTTAGCACAAAAGATCAATGTGCCATTTGAAGCGCTTCTTTAAGGGGAGGTGATAAAACATCTTTCAAGAGTTTTTGTTTATCTCCTCCGTAGGTTTTTGTGATCGGCTGATTGCCACGAGACAGTCCTTCGAAAACGTTGGTATCAACGAGATCCCACAGCGCGTATTTCGCCTGGCCATCAATGGTGAAGAGTCCAAAATGATTCTCTGAACCTCCAGGATTATTCGCATCTTTCCAAGTTTCGTCGAACGCCTCAAAGTAGAAGCAAGAGATATTGTTTTGGTTGGTCCAGTTGCGCATCAAGTGGTAGTAGCGTCCTTCTTTGTATTCATCCGTGGCTTTGGAACCATCAGGGCCGTAATGTTCATTCGAAAAACTAGCCCAACCCGTTTCGCCAATATGTACGGGTTTTTCAACGCCCAAACTTCTCATGTAATCCACCGTATTTTGATACTGCGAGACAGCGTATTCTAGCGCACGCTCCATAGCGGCTTCTATCTTTTCTGCTTCCGTTAACGACGTTTCTTCGGGAAGGACACCCCAAAAGTGAGGATTGTAATGGGTGTCATGCATGGGATAAGTGTGCAGCGAAATGAAATCGACTGCTTTGATGAGTTGATTTAGGTCCTCTACATGGTATTCCGATCCACCACCGCCCCAGGAAGCAAAGTTATCAGAGCTGGTAATCCAGAGCTCTTTTGGCAATTGACCTTCTTTCTTCAAACCTTGCAAAAGGTTCACCCATTTGAGGATGACTCTGGGCTGGACATAGTAGCTCGTTGCCCATTTCACCATCGCTTCATTGCCAACGGCAATGATCTTTACAATGTCTGAATATTCGTTCGTGAGTGCTACGGCTTTGGCAATTTCTTGGGCATTTTGTTGACTTTCCCTTTCGTGATCGGGGGGCAGATTGGTCCATGCATTTTTACAATCTATCCAAGCGCCTAGCATGACGTACATTTCAAAACTGGGATCTTCCTGTTTTAGCTCGCGTATCGCTTGCAAGAGGTTCGAAGCATGTGGTAGATGTACATTGTAAGTGCGCAGTAGTTTGACGCCCATGGCGGAAAGGATGCGCATGTCTTTTTTAAGCTCGGCAATGGCAGGTTGGCTGTCTCTACTACTTTTTCTATAGCCACCATAGGAAATGGCCAAGTATTCGGGATTGCCTAAAATTTCTTTGGCTGTCACTTGCTTGATGGTTTGGGGTTGTACAGCAGATGCAGAGGATGTGTCTTCACAAGAAAAACAAACTGCCATAACCAGCAGTAGCG
>CAWUKP010000350.1:0-2811 GCA_963922975.1 uncultured Spongiivirga sp.
CCATTTTCTATATAAAAAGCACTGCGATCAATTTTTCGCGGTGCTTTTGCTTTGACGTCTATGCCTCTGAGAATTGGTATCTTTGGAAGAAAGCAAGCAAATGAAAACACTATTCCGTACAGCGGTTTGCCTCTTACTGCTTTCCTGCGGAGGCGTACGCGTGAATTACGATTACGACAAAAAGGCTAATTTTTCAGCCTATCAGACCTATAATTACTACGCACCTGACGACACAGGACTTACCGCGCTCGATAGCAAGCGATTGTTTCGTTTAGTAGATTCTGTGATGACGGTGAAAGGCCTTCAACTGTCAGATACTCCAGAGTTGTTGGTCGATATCAAGGCAGAAGCCTATCGCACCAATAACAATAGTGCTGTGGGCGTTGGTGTGGGCGGAACTGGCCGCAACGTGGGCGGTGGCATCAGTGTAGGCATACCAGTAGGCAGCGGATTGGCACGAGAAATGGTTATTGGGTTGGTAGACCAAAAACGAAATGCGTTGATCTGGGAAGCGGTCAGCACTACTTCTTATCGTGAGGGTGGCACACCCAATCAGCGTGAAGCTCAATTGCGCAAGGTAGTTCTGAAAATATTTGAAGGATTCCCGCCTGATTAGTCTTCCGTTATTGTAATTCGTGCGCCTTCGCTATGACTGGTGAATTCCGGTGCGTACATGCTCTGAATGGTCGTGATGCCATTGCTAAAGCTACCTGCATTGTTCACACGCAAGTCATATTCAAAAACGAAAGTGCCTTTGGGTAGATAGTCGAAGAAGAAGTTAGTGGCGGCGTCTTTTGTACTTTGATAGTAGCCCAGGCCGTCTTGCCATTTGTAGGCTGAAAGTACATCTACAGGCTCAAAGCCTGCGGCCCGCATGTCTTTCATATGCACAAACTCCATCGCGCGATCGCTTCGCAGCTCTATACGCACACGGATCAAGTCGCCGACCTGTAAAGTCATGGTGTCTGCAATCGGAATGATTTCTTCTCCACGATCGGTATTCTTTTTCAAGAAGAGTTGTTTTTTGAGTTGTAAGGGCGTTTCGGCAAAAGTAATCCGATCTAAATCTTCAAAATATTGCCAGTATAAGGCGCCCCAAGCAATACCTGCGCCTTTTTTGTTTAAGGTAACATCTGCCTTCTCAGGAGTGATTTCACCCTTGCTCCAAGAAGTTTTGAAGTACCCTGTACCTGCTTCGGTTTTGACATTTTCCAATAATTTCGGTGAAATGCTTTCGCCTCCGATTTTTACATCAACTGCATCGGTCACAGAGAGCCAATCACTGCCTTGAAGCAATAAGGCATAGACAGCTTCGGTAGTGGCTTTGGTGGTTTTCCATTGGTTGGTCTGCTTGTGTTTAAGCAACCAGATTTTCAATTGATCGATGGTCTCCGCATCCCGTTCAATTTCTCCAAAGGCCTCAATCATTAAAGCTTGGGTTTCAATCGGAGCTTGATACCAGTACCAACTAGCGGTGTTTGATTTCCAGTACATGCCTAGCTCCTCGTTGGTGGTGCTGTTTTCTTTGAGTGACTTCAAAATATTTACAGAGGTGACGTTATCGCCCGAACGATGTAAACTCAACGCAATCATTCCTTGGGCAATCAAATCTCTGGCAAGCCAGTACTGCTGCGCTTGTCCTTCATAATACTGCATGACTGCCTTCACCTTCTTTGGAATCTTCACCTCGGGATAGAAACTACGCATGTACAAATACTGCAGCTGCATCGCACTGAGGTGATCCTGACTCAAATCGTCCGCATAGCGCTTCATGTCATTGTATTCCTCCAAAAAAGCGTCGTCCAGATAGAGGACAGCTTTTTGCATCATGTTTTGTATTTCGTTATTTGGAGCGACGCCGAGCTTTAACAAATGCCCATAACTGGTTACGATGTGTTGCGTTACCCATCGATTTGGTCTTCCACCATTGAACCAAGCCCAAGCACCATTCCCCAATTGACTTTGTTCTAGCTTTTTTGCGGTGGAAGTCAATTCGTTCCTCATCTTATTGAGGTCGAAGAGCAGGGCAATGCGCTTTTTTTGTTCTGTTTCAGATTGTGCGTCTCGAAGCCAGGGCGTTTCTTGAATGAGTAGGGCTTTCAGTTCTTGATTCTTCTCTAAGCTGCTCAACAGGGCATCGCTCGTTCTCCATTGCTCAAATACTTCTTGAATCCGAGGATTGCTATAGGCAATATGACTGGCAAGTGCGTTGGCGTAGTAGCGTGCAAAGGTTTGTTCGGCACATTCGTATGGATACTCCATCAAGTAGGGTAGTGCTTGTACCGCATACCAAGCTGGGTTGGAAGTAATTTCCAAACTCAGATTTTGGTGCGTGAGGGTTTTCGAAGTATCGTTTTTGAGCTTATCCAGCGTAAACGATCGCGTTTCGTCGCTTTTCACCCACATGGGAAGGGTTTCCGTCACCAACATGCGATTGGTCAAGACTGGTAAGGTATTCTGCTCCCCGTCACTAAAATCACCAGCTTTTGCAATGATTTTATATTGTAGTGCTTGCAGTCCTTTTGGTATGATAAGCTGCCAAGAAACCGCTGTGTTTCCTTTGGGAGCTATTTGGAAATTTTGACCCCTTCCGTCACGTCCGTTTCCGGCCGCGCCACCTTCCCCTGAGGAAGGGGAAGGAGTCCTTAGCAATTGCGTTGTAATTTCTTCGCCTGAAAGGGCATCAAAGAGTTGTATGAGGGCGCTACCGGTCAAGGGTTTATCTGCGAGACTAGCAATTTTGGTGCTGAAAACAATGGTGTCCGTTTCCCTGAAAAAACGCGGCGGGTTGGGCAGCACCATCAATTCCTT
>CAWUKP010000351.1:0-2808 GCA_963922975.1 uncultured Spongiivirga sp.
TAAGTTTTCCATCATAGCCATAGTCTATGCCATCGGTAGCCCCGTCAACAAAGGCCAATAACAACTGTCTGTGATATCCTTCGGAGTTTTCGAACCCCAGACGGACTCTTTTAATAGTTGATTCTTGTTTCTTTTCCTTAGTATTTGCCTGGCTTCTAAAGAATTCAGAGTTTCCAGAAGCTTCTGTGATGGCTGTTCGCTGTGTGTTATTAAACTCAATGGTTCCGCCATTGGCATCACCGGTCACAAAGAAACCTTGCGCTACAGGGATGAATTGCGTAGGAACTTTGGTAGCACTGCCCTCCTGACTAACCAACGGATGAGCCATGGCCATGACTCCGCCTGATTTGGTGTAGGTAGCATAGCCACCTTGGTATTTGGCAAGCTCGTGAGAACCACCACCATAGTGTTCCCAGAAATACAAGGTTCCTGTGATACTGCCAGCATTATCATCGATAAATTGATCAGCATCGAGCGCGGAAGCATAAGGGTTCCCTACTAAAGTTTGGTGATTGCCATCAATAGGATGCGTAATCGTGCTATTGTTTGGCTTTCCTTCAAAAACGTAGTTTTGTTCGGCGCTGGGGTTGAAGCCAGAACCTTTCAGGGTATAACCCAAACCAGGAGCTATCGCACCGGTGTTCTTTTGCTGGGTCCAACTTCCGTAGCTGCCTGCTGTGGCATTCTCAAAGGTGAAGATCCAATAATTACTTAAGGTAATGGGACTGGTCTGTATGGCAGGCACATTATACGAAGTGGTAAATTGAACAGTACCTACATCGTCTTTGAGCATAGATAAGCTGAAATCTGTATTGTTTTGCGAAATACTTGTCGCACCCACAGGAGCCGCAAAGTAATTGTAGGTGTACTGGTCTGCAGTACCCTGTTGATCGCGTTCTAGCGTTCCTTGACTATCAATGGCAAGTTCACTTTCGGCGGTCTGAATAAACTGAGACTCACCTTCTAGGTCTAATTTTCCGTCTAATTTCAAATAGCGGTTCACGGTTAAGACGCGGTCGTCTTCCACGGTAAGCGTTCTATTATTATCAACAACCAGACCTTTGACACTTTGATTTTGGCGCATCGAAATGTCGTGGGCAACTCTAACGATTCCCCAAGAAATTGGTGTTCCGTCTACACCATTACTAAATGGGGTATCCCATACACTACCGTGCTGCCAGGATCCTTTATCTTCCCAATTGCCAGAGCTTCCAGTAACGTAAGGCAATGGTGCCGAATCAGGCTGAGAAGTAGTAATATTTTTCAATGTGCCATCTACACCACTAGCAGAACGTCCGCGAAGATATCCTGAGGAAATGGTATCCATAGGATAGTAGCCGACAAGATTATTCCATTGAAGACCATCAATGGTATAAGGCAGTACCGCCCCTCGTACGTTGGTTCCGTCTTGAACAACCTCTTGGTGCATCATGTCTCTTATTTGACTTTCCGTCAAGGAAACATTCCAAATCCGCACCTCGTCGATATACCCATCGAAGAAGTTATTAGCCCAAAAAGGTCTTGAACTCTCATAGTGTGCACCAATCAAGAAGGCATCTGTAGTATCTAGTGGAGGGCGTATGTTATTGTCTTCATGTACTTCAATTCCGTCGATGTAGACTTTTAATGTTCTATTGGAAAAGTAGACCACCGCCAAATGGTACCAGCGATTGTTGCCCAACGTGTAGGCTACGTTTACGTTGGCCTCTTTATTTTGGCTATCATCATACCATACCACTGTTGGTCTATTGTTAACCAGGCAAATATTGAAACCTTCTTCAACACCTGGTTCAAAGTTACCTTTGGAAACGATGGTTCCGTTACCGTTGGCATTATTGGGTTTAATCCACGCTTCTACAGTGAAAGCGCCTGTGATATCATGCACATCTCCAAAGTCGATGTAATCATCATTACCATCAAAATCAATTGTTGAAGGCGTTGGCGGAGGCGTTACCGTCACGGTAATCGTGGCATCGTCTTCACCACCAAGAGCACTACAACTGAGGTTTTCTTTGGCCAAGTAATTGAAGCTATCCACCCCTGTAAAACCTAGTTCAGGTGTATAGGTAACAGTTCCATCAAGATTGAGTGTTACCGTTCCGTTAGCAGGCTGAGAAGTAATAGCTTGTACAAGTACGGGGAAGCCATCAGGATCAATATCTGGCCCATTGCCGTTGTCGGCAACGGCATCGATATCGATCGCAGTATTCATGGGTGTGCTGACGTTGTCGTCGTTGGCCGTTGGAGGGGTATTGATAAGATTATCAGGCGTGACACGCAATACACGATTGGCTCCTGTACCCAAAGCAGAAGGAATGACCTCTTCTCGTATTACAATCCTTCCGGAAGCTGTTCGCGGAAAGGCTACTTCAACAACAATAGAAGTGTCAGGGCCATCTGGCAGGCCAAAGTGCATTCGGTGTGGCTCTTGCGTACCGTGTCCGGTTCCTCCGTTCACCTCACGAATCCCCGAAATTACATTGCCGTCACAATCCAAAATTCTGGCGGTAGTTCCCACGGCAAAACGCGTTTCAGTACCTATCAATCCAAAACTATCCCGATTTTCAATCACATCAATAAAAAGATAGTTGTCGTTATTGATTGCCAGGTTGTTGATGTACAAGGCATTGTCGTTCTTATCTCTATTGGTGTACAAATCTAAGTCGCCATCACTATCTATATCAATAAAGGTACAACCCTCATTGTTTCCACTAAAGGTAAGTCCTGAGTCTACAAAAGCAAGGGTTCCTCCGTTATTATTGATTTGATTTAGATAAAGTAACCCATCTTTGCCACCTCCAAGATAAA
>CAWUKP010000352.1:0-2781 GCA_963922975.1 uncultured Spongiivirga sp.
TCTCTTTTGGTGCATCTTCTATCGCATTATTTGCGCGTGTAGGTGGCGGTATTTACACCAAAGCTGCCGATGTCGGTGCAGATTTGGTAGGTAAAGTAGAAGCAGGTATTCCTGAAGATCACCCGTTGAATCCAGCAACCATTGCGGATAATGTAGGAGATAATGTAGGTGATGTTGCGGGTATGGGCGCGGATCTCTTTGGAAGTTACGTAGCTACAGTGCTTGCGGCAATGGTACTCGGAAATTATGTGATCAGAGATATGATGGAGAATGGCGGATTCTCGGATGCCTTCAACAATATGGGCCCCATTCTTTTGCCATTAGTCATCGCTGGTGTCGGAGTGCTTGCTTCGATTATCGGTACATTCTTGGTTCGCATCTCCAACAACGAAGCCAGAGAAGCACAAGTACAAAAAGCGTTAGATCTTGGAAATTGGACAGCCATCATCATTACGGCCATTGCAGGCTGGTTCTTGATCAAATGGATGCTTCCGGAAACCATGAATATGAACTTCTTTGGCGAAGGGATTAAAGAAATTCCAAGTCGACATGTTTTCTACGCTACCTTAATTGGATTGGCAGTTGGTGCCCTTATTTCTGCCGTAACGGCATACTTTACAAGTCTAGGTAAAAAACCAGTTCTTGATATTGTTCAGAATTCTTCTACTGGAGCGGCCACCAACATTATTGCTGGTCTTGCTGTAGGTATGAAATCTACCTTTGGTTCTGTATTACTTTTCGCCGCGGCTATCTTCGGTTCGTATGCCCTTGCAGGATTCTATGGTGTGGCCTTAGCTGCCTCTGCAATGATGGCGACGACTGCGATGCAGTTGGCGATTGATGCCTTCGGCCCGATTGCTGACAATGCTGGAGGTGTTGCCGAAATGAGTGAGCTTCCTGAGGAAGTACGTGAGCGCACTGACATTTTAGATTCTGTTGGTAATACAACCGCTGCCGTTGGTAAAGGTTTCGCGATTGCTTCTGCTGCCTTAACAGCGCTTGCATTATTTGCTGCCTATGTGACCTTCACTGGCATTGATGGGATCAACATCTTTAAAGCAGACGTTTTAGCGGCCTTATTTGTCGGCGGAATGGTGCCTGTGGTATTCTCTGCCCTTGCGATGCAGTCCGTAGGACGTGCGGCCATGAAAATGGTGGAAGAAGTTCGTCGTCAGTTCCGTGAGATTCCAGGAATCTTAGAAGGTACTGGTCAGCCAGAATACGGAAAGTGTGTAGATATTTCTACACAGGCCGCATTGAGAGAAATGCTCTTACCTGGTTTGATTACTATTATCTTTCCATTAATCATTGGTTTTGTGTTTGGTGCCGAACCACTAGGTGGCTATATGGCTGGGGTTTGTGTCAGTGGCGTAATGTGGGCTATTTTCCAGAACAACGCTGGTGGTGCTTGGGACAACGCTAAGAAGTCTTTTGAAGCCGGTGTAGAGATCAATGGCGAAATGACCTTCAAAGGAAGTGATGCACATAAAGCAGCGGTGACAGGCGATACAGTTGGAGATCCTTTTAAAGATACCTCAGGACCTTCTATGAACATTTTGATCAAGCTGACTTGTTTGGTCGGATTGGTGATTGCTCCGATTCTTGGAGATCACGCTTCTGAAGATGTTGCCATGACGGAAACGGCAAAAGAAGTGCGTGTTGAGATGAAAGCTGCTGACAACAATCAGGCAACAGCTACCATCACCACAACTACCGTGAAGAATGGTAAAGAAGTGGTTGAGAAAGAAGTGATCGAAGGAAGCCTAGAAGAAGTAAAGGCGAAAGTTGAAGGGTACAGCAAGGATGCCGTCAACGTTTCTATTGAAAAAGAAGTTGAAGTAAACGAGCGTTCGCGCTAGAACATAGAATTCCTTATAGATAGCACAAGGCCACCATTTAGGTGGCCTTTCTTTTTATCCATTAGAATTGTTCAAGGAGATACTTGATCAGATCGGTGGTGGTTACGATCCCTACCAATTTACCTTCTTCAACTACGGGTAACGCATGAAATTCTTTAGATGCCAGAATTTCAGCCACTTCTTTGATGGTTTGTGAAGCATTGACCGTTGTCAGCTTTTTAGCCATCACCTGCTCGATGGTAAACATATTGTAAACCAAAGTTTCTACCTCAGTATCGGTTTCATCAACGGCATCTGCAAAACTGATGCGCAACAAGTCCGTATAACTTAACATGCCTGTGATTTCGTCACCTTTCACCACCGGAATATGCCTGATATTGTGTTTCTTAAAAAGCATTTCGGCAGTGGTCAGATCGTCTGTATGGTTCAGCGTTATCACCTTTTTGGTCATAATAGCTGAAACTGGAGTTCTTCTTTTCATAATAGCGAAGTATTTGATTCACTATTAAAGGTAACCAGAGCTATTTCTAAAAAACATGATAAATGTCAGCCGCGCACGGTGACGGTTTAATGGTATTCTGGGAATATTGCAGTAAATTACAGTGCCTTTTCTGCAAAAGCCAACTCTGAGGCATTCGTAGCAGTCAATTTTTTAGCCCAGTAGATAGCAGATTCTAAGTTGGTGAAGCTTTTCATTTTACTTCGCATGAAAAGACGCTCCAGAGCCGTGTTGAGTCGTCCTTTTGGATTGTAGCTCACCACTCCGTAGCCTTTCAAGGAATAACTGAATTTGAAGAAATAAAGCCAGTCGCTCGGAACCACCGAGTATTCATTGACGCGATTGGAAATATACACGATGTCCGTACCGCGTTGTTCATAAAGATTACTCAGCTCTTCATCCAGGCCCTTGGCATGATCTTCC
>CAWUKP010000353.1:0-2739 GCA_963922975.1 uncultured Spongiivirga sp.
ATATGCCATCGAAGACCTTGCCGAAAAAGCTGATTTCTTAGAAGTAGCCTACTTACTCATCTTTGGGGAACTACCCACAAAAGAACAACTAGATAAATTTCATGCGGACATTAAAGAGCAGTCGTATGTAGATGAAGAGGTGAAGAAGATCTTAGACGGCTTTCCTAAGTCAGCCCACCCCATGGGAGTATTATCTTCCTTGACCAGTGCATTGACCGCCTTCAATCCTTCTTCAGTAAACGTGGATTCTGAAGAGGCTATGTACAAAGCCATTGTTAAGATTATGGGTAAGTTTCCCGTACTGGTAGCTTGGACAATGCGCAAAAAGACGGGCCTTCCGCTGGATTACGGCGATGATAGTTTAGGCTATGTCGAGAACATCCTCAAAATGATGTTCAAGAAGCCAAACCAAGAATACAAGCAGAACGATATTATCGTTGATGCCCTTGACAAACTTTTGATTCTACACGCAGATCATGAGCAGAATTGCTCCACTTCAACGGTTCGTATTGTCGGATCTTCGCATGCAGGATTGTTCGCCTCACTTTCTGCTGGAATCTCAGCACTTTGGGGACCACTGCACGGTGGCGCTAACCAAGCAGTACTTGAAATGCTAGAAGCCATCCGTGAAGATGGTGGTGATACCAAAAAATATATGGCGAAGGCCAAGGATAAAAGTGATCCGTTCCGTTTGATGGGCTTCGGCCACCGCGTCTATAAGAATTTCGATCCGCGTGCTAAAATCATCAAAGTGGCAGCTGATGAGGTGCTAGGTGATTTAGGGGTAGAAGACCCCATCTTAGACATTGCAAAGGGTCTGGAAAAGGAAGCTTTGGAAGATTCGTATTTTGTAGATAGAAAGCTCTATCCTAACGTAGATTTCTACTCTGGAATCATCTACCGCGCCATGGGCATTCCTGTGGAAATGTTTACCGTGATGTTTGCGCTAGGTCGTTTACCTGGTTGGATTGCCCAGTGGAGAGAAATGCGCTTGCGAAAAGAACCTATTGGTCGCCCGCGACAGGTTTATGTCGGAGAAAATCACCGAGCGTTCAAGAAGCTCAACCAACGCTAAATAATTAATTGTATTTTACGAGCGTGAATCTTACGATTCGCGCTTTTTTATGTTTTCAAATGAAATCTGGATTCTTACCATTACACGTTACTAACGAAACTTCAAGACTGCGCGCCGTTGTACTCGGAACGGCCGAAAGCAACGGGCCTACACCTACCTTTGAGGAAGCTTATGATCCCAAATCACGCGAGCACATTTTGGCGGGCACCTATCCTAAGGCGGAAGACATGGTGAAGGAAATGGAAGCTGTGGCCAAAGTATTTAAGAAGTATGATGTGCAAGTGTTTCGTCCTGAACCCATTGAAGACTACAATCAGATTTTTGCACGTGATATTGCTTTTGTCATCGAAGATAAGTTCATCAAGTCGAATATCCTTCCAGATCGCGATCGGGAGATTGAAGCGATTCAGTATGTCATTGATCAGATCGCTCCAGAAAAGGTAGTTACGTTGCCAGAGGAAGCCCATGTGGAAGGCGGCGATGTGATGCCCTGGAACGACTATATCTTCGTGGGCACGTATACGGCGCCCGATTATCCGGACTATATCACGGCTCGAACCAATATCGAAGCTGTGAATGCCCTGCAAGAACTCTTTCCCCATAAAAAAGTGAAGGCCTTCGAACTTCGAAAATCGAACATCGATGCCAAAAACAATGCTTTGCATTTAGATTGCTGCTTCCAGCCGATTGGCAAAGACAAAGCCATTCTGCATAAAAACGGTTTTCTGATAGAAGAGGAGTATCAGTGGTTGGTTGATTATTTTGGGAAAGAGAACATTTTTGAGATCACGAGCGACGAAATGTATCATATGTTCAGCAATGTGTTTTCAATTTCGCCTGAAGTGATCATCTCCGAGCGGAATTTTACACGTTTGAATAACTGGCTTCGCGAGCAAGGCTTTACCGTAGAAGAAGTTCCCTACGCAGAAATCGCAAAGCAAGAAGGCCTCTTACGTTGCAGTACCATGCCTTTAATTCGTGATTGATCTGTCAGTTCGAGTGATTCGGGAACATCCTCTCTCTCCTTGAGGAGAGCCTGCCTTGTCAGTTCGAGTGATGTGGGAACAGGCTCCCTCTCCTCGAGGAGAGGGGTGGGGTGAGGTGTTTTTATTCCATGAATCGCTTCAAAAGATGCACGAGAAGTGATAACACCACACTCACAATCACCATGGAAGTAATCGGAATGAACACCCGACTGTTTTCGCCCTCATAACGCAGATCGCCTGGCAGCTTGCCAAACCAATTCAGCGCATTGGGGAAATAGTGCCAAACCAGCCCGACTAGCACCAACAAAACCCCAACTACAATCAACCATTTTGCCATGCTAAAAAATTACAAAAAACTGCGCTCACGGCATGGTGGAAATCGCTAATTTTAGGCGCCCAAAAAGGCCTCCATTTATTCATACATGAAGAAACAGATTACCAATACTATTTTGATGATTCGTCCGGTGAATTTCAGGATGAACGAACAAACTGCCGTCAATAATTATTATCAAGTTGGCGTTGAAGATACCAAAGCGGCTACTTTGCTCCAGCGTGCTCAAGAAGAGTTTGATGCCTTCGTCAAAGAACTGCGCAGTCACGGAGTAAATGTGCTTGTGGTAGAAGACACCAAAGAACCTGACACCCCAGATGCGCACTTTCCAAATAACTGGATTTCTT
>CAWUKP010000354.1:0-2731 GCA_963922975.1 uncultured Spongiivirga sp.
AGCCGACAGACGGAAACCAATTTCCGACCGCGCTTCGTGGATGCGCAAGCCTATTTGAGCTATCGGTTTTCACAAAAATTTCACCTGAATTTCCTAGGAAATATTACCCTAAACAAATACGATTATGTTCCGCTAACGAGGCAAACCAATTTCGGAACCATTGCAGACCCCATTGCCTTATTGATCTTTTATCAAGGGCAGGAAGAGGATCAATTCAATACCTATTTTGGCGCCTTGAAGGCAAATTATATGCCCAATGAAAATTTAAATCTTCGCTTCATTGCTTCTACCTACCACACTACAGAGCAAGAGCATTTTGATATTTTGGCACAGTACCGCTTGGGTGAGGTGAACAGCAATATCGGTGATGAAAACTTTGGCGAAGTAGAATTTTCAGAAGGTATAGGCTCGCAACTGACCCACGCTAGAAATGATCTTGATGCCCTTATCGTCAGTGCTTCCCATCGTGGTACTTTTACCAAAGATGAACATCAAATCGATTGGGGATTGCGCTACCGCCGTGAAGATATCCGCGATCGCATTGTAGAGTGGGAAATTATAGACTCCGCTGGCTTTTCTGTACGTCCACCCTTTCCTGAATTTGCCAATCCGCAGCCCGAAGCCCCTTTCAATGCGCCCTTGGTACCTTTTCAAGAAGTACGAGCTCGAAATAATGTAGTGATTGACCGCATGATGGCGTATGGTCAATACAGCCGCCGCACTTTTTGGGGCGATAATGAGATTTGGTACAATGTAGGGGTTCGTGCCCATAACTGGAATGTGAGCGGTGATGGGCTGGAAAGCAGTTCGCAAACCGTGATCAGCCCCAGGGCGCAATTCGCGATCAAACCTAGCTGGCAAAAGGACATGCTCTTCCGGATTTCGGGAGGCTTGTACCACCAACCCCCTTTTTACAGAGAGCTTAGAGATTCTTTAGGTACCGTTCAACCCAATGTCAAAGCCCAGCAATCTGTGCACGTTGTGGCAGGAAACGAATACAGTTTTCAGCTTTGGAAACGTCCGTTTAAACTCGTATCAGAAGCGTACTATAAAAGTCTGACAGACGTGAATCCATACACCATAGAGAATGTTAGAATTCGCTATCGAGCGCGCAACAATGCCAAAGCCTTTGCGTATGGCCTTGACCTTCGACTGAATGGAGAGTTTGTTCCGGGTACTGAATCCTGGATTAGTGTGGGCTATTTGAAAACGGAGGAAAACATTGACGACCGTGGTTTTATTGCACGCCCTACCGATCAGCGCTTGAAATTTGCGATGCTCTTTCAAGACTACGTTCCTACTATTCCAGATCTTAAGATGTATTTAAACTTGGTTTACAATACAGGTGTCCCTGGCGGATCACCTAGCTATGCCGATCCCTACCAATTTCAAAATCGACTACCTGATTATCGCAGAGCAGATTTAGGAGTTTCTTATGTGTTTACAGATGAAAAGAAGAACTTCCCCAAAGGACATTGGCTCCATCCGTTCAAAGAATTGAGTGCTGGAGTAGAAATTTTCAATGTGTTTGATAACGTGAACTCGATTACCAATATTTGGGTGCGAGATGTGTACACGCAACGACAGTTTGCGGTTCCCAATTTTATGACCCGAAGGGTATTTAATGTAAAACTTAGTGCGCGTTTTTGATGAGAACGATGATGAAGTTGCATACAATCGTAAGTTGCCTTTTCTTCATGATAGGCCTGAGTAGCTGGGCGCAGAAGGAAATCTACACCAGCAGAAATTTCAAAGAGCTGACGAGCAATCACAAAACGATTGCCATCATTCCATTTAACACTCAGTTGCAATTAGAGGAAGCTGTTTCGCCTTTCAAACTCAAACAATTGGAAGAGCAAGAGGCCTACACCGTACAAGATGCGCTGGAGACCTATTTTTTGAAACGGAAAAAACGAAAGAAGTTCACCGTAGAATTTCAAGACATTCAAGAAACGAATGCCATTCTAAAAAAGAACAACATTACGTTCGATAATATCGACACCTATTCCCCTATCGAGCTCAGTAAAATACTGGGAGTAGATGGGGTGATTTCAGGAACTTTGAAATTAAGAACGCTGATTTCCAAAGACATCGACGAATCGTTTGATATCATCTCCATTTTTAAGGGAAAAACCGATTTCGGCACTATTGGCATTAAAATAAGCGATGGCGCCACAGGTAAGCTCTTGTGGAAGTATTCAAAAACACTGAACCGGAAGACTGGAAGAAATACCTATGCCATTGTAGAACGCATGATGCGAAAGGCGTCTCGGAAGTTTCCGTACGATCGCGATTGACCCTAACCTTCCGCAAATTCTTTCAACACATCCACGACGTAATCTAGTTCTTCTTTGGTGTTGAATTTACTAAAGGAAAAACGAACATTGGGTCGTTTTTGCTTTTCCTCAGACAAGATTTCGGCCAATACATGAGATCCTTGGCTACTGCCTGATTGACACGCGCTTCCCTTGGAGCAAGCGATGCCTTTCAAATCCATATGAAACAACAGCATCATGGCTTTTTCTAGGGAAAAGGGCAAACAGACGTTCACGAGCGTATACGTGCTGCAATCCGCTCTTCGGCAGGTACCATTGAAGTCCACTTCAGGTAATTCTGCAGCGAGTCGCTCGATGAAATGATCTTTTAAACCCTGAACATACGCCCGATCAGTTTCCAAATTCGCATACGAATGTTCAAAAGCTTCTAGCATGCCTGCGATATTGTGTACACT
>CAWUKP010000355.1:0-2684 GCA_963922975.1 uncultured Spongiivirga sp.
AAAGGAAGGTCAACAATGACCTCACGATGCAAACGAACAGCGGCATTGTACTTACCAACGCGCTTCACGCTTCCACCCTGTACTTTAATGAACTTCTTATCAATAGTATGTCCTTGCTTTGAAAGTGCTTCAGAAAGATCGATGTTGTTCACAGAACCGAACAATTTATCGCCTTCACCAGCTTTCGCAGAAATTTTCACTTCCAAGGCTTTCAAGGCTTCAGCGGTGGTATTCGCCTCTTCTACTAATTTCGCTTCTTTAAAAGCTCTTTGCTTCAAAGTTTCAGCCAACATTTTCTTTGCAGATGGTGTTGCTAAAATTGCCAAGCCTTGTGGAATCAAGAAATTACGACCGTAGCCGTTCTTCACACTTACTAAATCGTCTTTAAACCCTAGGTTCTCAACGTCTTGCTTCAATATAATTTCCATGGCTTGCTCTTATTTTAAAAGGTCTCCAACATATGGCATCAAGGCAATGTGACGCGCTCTTTTCACAGCTACAGACACTTTACGTTGATATTTCAAAGAGGTACCAGTCAATCTTCTAGGAAGGAGCTTTCCTTGCTCGTTCACAAACTTCATCAAAAAGTCTGGGTCTTTGTAGTCGATGTACTTGATACCTGACTTCTTGAAACGACAGTATTTCTTTGCTTTTGAAGTTTCAATGTTTAACGGGGTTAGATACCTGATCTCTCCGTCTTTCTTGCCTTTCGCTTGTTGTTCTATCGATGACATAACTTATGCGTTTGCTTTGTTTCTAGTTCTTCTCTTTTCAGCCCAAGCAATCGCGTGCTTGTCTAATTTCACCGTGAGGTAACGCATGATGCGCTCGTCACGTCTAAATTCCAATTCAAAAGGCTCGATGGCAGCACCATCAACTTTGAATTCTAACAAGTGGTAAAAGCCACTTTTCTTGTTCTGAATAGGATAGGCAAGCTTCTTAAGGCCCCAATCCTCTTTGGCAACAAGTTCTGCGCCCTTAGAGGTTAAGAAATCTGTGTACTTCTTAACTGTCTCCTTTATCTGAGTATCAGATAAAACGGGATTCAAAATGAAAACAGTTTCGTAATGATTCATATATAGGTTTTTAACAAAATGAGCGCAAAAATAATCATTTCTTCAGGAACGGCAAAGTTTTTACGATTTACTACCATTTGCAAACCACAATAAAGCCGTGCTTTACAACATTTTAATTGCCCGTATGGCGATTTTTTCATACTATTGTGGAAGAGAAATATCCCATAATCTTAACAAACCATGAAGATTAATTGCATCATTGTTGAGGATTCTTCCATTCAGCGGATGGCTGTGGCCAAAATGGTCATCAACCACCCTTCGCTGAACCTAGTGGCAGAATACGGCAACGCTATTGAAGCGAAGAATGGTCTAAAAACGCACGACGTTGACCTTATCTTTTTGGATGTAGAAATGCCTATCCTTAACGGGTTTGACCTACTTGAATCGCTACAAGACCCACCACAAGTTATTTTGGTAACAGGAAAAACAGAATACGCTTTTAAGGCGTTTGACTACAATGTTACCGATTACCTTCAAAAGCCTTTGACTCGAGAGCGCTTTGATCAAGCCATTGATCGCGTGCTCAGCAACGCAAAGCAGAAGCAAATGCGTTCGCCAGAAGATGAAGAACACATCTTCGTAAAAAGCAACTTGAAGAAGCGCAAGGTGATCTTGAACGATATCAAATGGATTGAAGCCTTAGGAGATTACGTTAAGCTTGTCACAGACGAAGCAAATATTGTGGTACTTTCAACCATGAAATCCTTTGAAAAACAACTTCCTGGTGAAAAGTTTTTGCGTATCCACAAGTCGTACATCATCAACTTGGATCGTGTGGAACGCTACAACAGTAGAAACGTGGAAGTTGACGGGAAGCAGATTCCGTTAAGCCGCAACAAAAAATCCTTGCTATCTGAAGCTTTAGCGAGCCTCTAGTAGCAATCTACATCGATAATCAATCGAATTTTTCGATAACTAGATACCGCATCAAAACGGTTGTGCAATTTCCGCACAACCGTTTTTGTTTGCTTTAAGTTTTGCTCTTTCGGTACTTTGAGTAAGATGTGCTTGATGTATTGATTACGCACGCGTGCTACAGGTGGAAAAGCAGGTCCTAATACGTTGTGTTCAAAGACCATGCGCAATCCTTTCGCCAACCAATCGGCTGCTTCATTCACAAGGTTGTAATCGCGGTGCTTGAGGGTCAATCGAATCAACCGCAGGTAAGGTGGATATTTGTATTGATAGCGCTCTTGAAGCTGATCTTCGTACATGCCCTCATAATCGTTGGTCGACACTTGCTGGAAAATGCGATGGTATGGATTGTAGGTTTGAATCAACACCTTTCCGCGCTCTTTATCGCGGCCTGCACGCCCAGATACTTGCTGCAACAACTGAAACGTACGCTCCTGCGCCCGAAAGTCTGGGTAATTGATGAGTGCATCGGCATTGAGTACGCCTACCAAATGTACATTCTTGAAGTCGAGGCCTTTTGTCAGCATTTGTGTACCCACCAAAATGTCTACTTCTTGTTGCTCGAAGGCATTGATAATCTTCTCATACCCATGCTTGCCGCGTGTGGTATCTAAATCCATACGGCCTACCTTCGTTTCAGGAAATAATTCTCGTACCTCCTCCTCTATTTGTTGTGTTCCAAAGCCTTTGGTA
>CAWUKP010000356.1:0-2668 GCA_963922975.1 uncultured Spongiivirga sp.
ACCGAATTGAGGAGTTTGAGGAATCTCTTGGGCTAACACATTTTGAGCTTCGATAAAGGTGTTAAGAGACCACTTTTCAAAATTCCATTTCTTGTCTATTCTAATGTCGAGTTGGCTGAAGGTGTCTAATTCTTCTTCGCCAAGGCGACTGTAATCCAGGATTACTTCGGGATAAGCATTCAAGGTAGCCTGCTGGTCAGTGGGCACAAATGGTGTGTTACCCGCAAATCGATATCGCGTACTGATCTCCCAGTTTTTGGGCAGTTTATACCCTCCTACAAAAGAAACTAAATGCCTGCTGTCCCATACCGATGGGATAAACTCGTTTCTATCAAAACCAGTGAACTCGCTATAAAACCATGTGTAAGAAAAGATACCGAAGAAATTGTTGGTCAGTTTTTGCTGAAATTGGAATTCCACTCCATAGCTTCTACCTCTCCCTACTGTTCTGATTTCCTCACTTCCAAGAATTTCAAAATCTGCTCCCTTGTTGGCCAGTGAGACTTCATCGAGAACCGAAACAGGGTAGTCGTCATAATCCTTGTAGAAACCCTCTAGAGAAAAACTTGCAGAAGGATTTAGAAAATACTCAAGCCCTAAAACATAATGGTCACTCCGTGTATAATCGATATTGTTGTTAACGAGTTCATTCTGGTTATTCCTGAAGCCCAATATGGTGTATGGGGGTAATTTATAATATCGTCCCAAGGAGGCATTGATACTCCAGTCCTCAGTAAACTGATAGGAGATGGCCGCTCGCGGTGAGAATGTATCGAGCAGGTCAGAATCATCCAAAAACGAATCATTGTCCACTCTGAATCCAAAGGAGACGTCCAGCCTGTCTTTAAAAAAAGAATTGGTCATGTTGGCGAAAATACCGTATTTAATAAAGTCTATCTTCGTATTGAAGAATTGATTATCGGTGAGATTTGCAGTGTTGTTTTCGTAATCTGAATATTGTGCATTAAATCCTGTAAAAAACTTCCAGTCTCCAAAGAACTTGGTAAGTTCATAGCGAAGTTTAGTCTCAGATTCGGTAGCATCGTTGCTAAAGAATATACCCTGTTCGTTCTCTGGGTCCCTAAAACGCGTAAATTCATTCACGAGCGTATTATTACTCAAGGTGGTTTGCATAAATCCAGAACCGTCTTTAAAGCGGTTCCTCCAGGTGATGCCAATGGCATTGGTACGCTGGTCTATAAAAGGTGCCTGTTCCAATTGTGATTGTTGATCGGCATCAAAATCATCAGGAGCCTCCACCGAGAAGTCATCAATAGAACCGAGTCCCAAAAAGCTGATGCTATGGTAGTCATTGATTTGGTGATTTAGCTTGAACTGATAATCCCAATAATTAGGCCTAAACGGAAGGCCGATAGCTTCAAATAAGAACTGCAGATAACTACGCCGTACGGAAGCCAGAAAGGTGGTTTTGGAAGCTTCATTTGCGCCCTTAAAGAGCGGTCCTTCCAATGTAACGGCCGCTTCACTGGCACTTATCCGAAAGTTTCCATTGAAATTTCGAGGGTTTCCATTTCGTTGGGAAAACTGTAAGACGCCGGAAAGGGGATTGTCGTATTGGGCGCCAAATGCCGAACTCGATAGGGTCACATCGCTAATAAATGACACATTTACCATTCCTACGGGGCCTCCAGCACTTCCTTGGGTAGAAAAATGATTGATGTTTGGTACTTCCATTCCATCCAAATAATATACAGTCTCATTGGGTGCGCCACCACGTATGATCAGGTCGTTTCTGAAGCCACCTATGGAGGGCGACACCCCTGGCAGGGTTTGAGCAACCTGCACTACATCATTGTTACTACCAGGATAATTCGCGATTTCTGCTGCTCCAAGCGACTGTACCGATAATGGTGTTTCTCTAGGGCGACTAATTTTATCTGCATTTGTTACCACTACCTCTTCCAAATTCTCGGGCGATTCCTTTAAAATGAAATCGTAGGCAATGTTACCCTTAGATTTAATGATGATATTGAATTTGGTCTGGGTTTCGAAGCCTAGATAACTGGCAATTAGATTGTAAGAACCAGGTAGTACATTGGCTATAGTATAGTTACCGCTAAAATCTGTTTGTGCCCCTTTTTCTGTTCCTTCTAAATAGACTGAGGCACCTACAATTGGAGTACCCACCTCATCGGTAACCTTTCCAAAAATATCTGTCGTAACTTGGCCTTGACCAAATAAGAATATCGAAAAGAAGAAAAAACACACTACAGAAAGCAGACGGCTAATATTTTTCATTTTGTTTTATTTATTTATGCAAATATTAAACAAAAAAGAATGATATTATAGTAATTAAATATAATAAAGTGTTAAATTATAGTAAATGAAACCTTTGAAATTCGCTCAGCAACTTATTACCTTGGTAGGAGAGTATGCTGAAGAACTAAATAGTCCAGACTTGAACCTTGCTAGTTTTTCAGGCTGGTTAAGTACTAAAATCGGTGAAATCCCAAATCAAAATGAATATCGACTCACTGGGTATGGAATCGAACCAGAGTTGGCAGCCCATTTAGGTCGCTTGGGAAGGTATGCAAATAATTACTTTAAACTTGTACTGGAGGAATTGCCATTTTCTACCGATATGGAGTTTACCTTCACTGCTACAATTGACAGAATTGGACAGATAGGTAAAACAGATTTAATCCGA
>CAWUKP010000357.1:0-2657 GCA_963922975.1 uncultured Spongiivirga sp.
GTGTTCAAAATGATCACGCCATTGCTACCTCGATTTCCGTAAAGCGCCTGAGCGTTCTTATCTTTTAAAACCGTCACATTGCTGATTTGATCTGGTTTCAACTCATGAAGCGCATTTGATGCCACGGGAACGCCATCTACCACTATTAAAGGTGAGTTATTTGACGCTATGGAATTCATACCCCGAATCGCAATACTGGTTCCAGTACCGGCTTGTCCGCTGTTCTGAGTGATCTGCACACCAGATGCGCTCCCTTGAAGTACTTTCTTGGCTACTGAAAAGTTGAGTGCTGCCGCTCGTTTGTCTGAACGGTTACGAATCTCTGCGTTTCTTGTGCCCATGGCGACTACCACGACTTCTTCAAGTTTACTGCCACTTGGTTGAAGAGACACATTGATGGTCCCACCCTTCTTCACTTTGATCTCTTTCGCTGCATACCCCACATAGGTGAACACCAAATCACTTCCTTGTGTTACTTTGATCTCATAATGGCCATCAAAATCAGTAGTTGCGCCATTTGAGGTGCCTTTTTCGAGAACTGAGGCACCAGGAAGTGGTAAACCACTCTCATCAGATACGGTTCCTGTAATAGTGAGTTCTTGTGAAAAGCTGAATACGCTTATCAGTACCGTGATTGCTAGTAAATATGTTTTCATCTTGAGTATCTTAATTGGTTTGTGTTAAATAGTCATACACCGCAATCGGGCTTGGAGATATGGTTACTTTCTGAATGTCTTGCGGATTGAGCACATTCAACACTGACAGATCGTAGCGAATACCGTCGATTAGCAAAATGACATTTTGGTTGTTACGTAGCGTGATGTTTGGCCTTCCCACAGGAAATAATTGATTGGCAATCCGAAGGTTGGGAACCCTTGCCATCAGTTGGTTATACAGCTGCGGATGCGTAGGCACATCTAAGTTGGCCACATCAATCACATATTCGAGATAGGGTTTGTTGTTAAGGTCGTTTTGATCCGTTAATGTGTTGGAGGTAGGCGCAACGGACGTTTTCAATACATCCTTCGCATCAAACGATGCCACAGCCTGTTGCCCAAATACACTGCTTACAGAAATAAGACTGAGTACAAAAAGTAATGGTAGTGTTTTCATAGTATTTGATTTTATGTTTAATCAAAACTATGTGCGCACTATGCTGTAAAAAAGAAGGAACTAGGGAACGGCTCTTTTTGATGAGCGAACGCAGTGGCGGGCTGAGGTAGTCTAAAGCCTGCGGATGACTTTTCCTGTTTCGGTTTCTTCAAATGCTGAAACGAAAAAGATTTCCTTCGGAATTTCATGTTTGTTGATCGTAGATAGGCCTTTGATTTTTTCTAGCAGTTCTTGCGACTTACCTTCGCCTTCTACAATCAGAACCATCTTCTCCCCCAAGCCGGAATCGTCAATTCCCATTACATAGAATCGCTGTGTAATAATCTCCGCTAATTTTGCTTCGATTTGCTCTGGAATTAACTTCAAGCCGCCACTATTGATCACATTATCATGACGACCCAACCATTTAAAGTGACCTTCAGAAACAATTTCAGCCAAATCATTGGTAACAATTTTTTCTTCCGAAACATTGGGTGCTTCAATCACTAAACAACCACGTTGGTCCAAATCAATACCTACATCAGGAAGCACTTGGAAGGCCTCTGAAAGTTGTTTCCCATTGAGTCTTTTTGCGGCAATGTGGGTAATAGTTTCCGTCATCCCGTAGGTCTCAAATACCCGTGTCTTTTTCAATTGAATCGCCGCTTGTAAATCTTCCGAAACGGCCGCCCCACCCACGAGTATGGTTTTGATTCGATTGATGTCTGTTAAGGAGTTTTGTAATTGTAAAGGTACCATCGCACTGAAGTCGTAGGTGCCACTAACCGTAGACAAGGGTTGAGAACTAGGCTCAACTAGATCGAGTTCTAGTCCTAAGATCATCGCACGGACCAGCATCATTTTACCAGCAATAAAGCGTGATGGCAAACAGTGCAAGGCTTTGTCTCCTACTTGAATACCGAAGAAATCGCCTGTTGCAATGGCGGAATTGACCATGTGTTGCTTTTGTAGGCGGATCAATTTTGGAGCGCCAGTGGATCCCGAAGTTTTGACATGCACAAAATCCCAGTCGTTCAACCAATCAATTAAGAAATCGCCCACGGCTTGTTCATACGGTAAACCTTCTTTTACATAGCTATAGGCTACTTCCTTAAGGTCATTCCGCTCAAAATAATGTCCGTTGAGCCGGAAGCGCAAGTGGATCTTGTCGAAAGTTGGTGTCATGCCTTAAAATTACAATGAATAAAAAAGGCCGAAAAATGTTTTCGGCCTTAATTTTTTAGGAAGTTCCCAATTCGTCGAGTTCTTCAGGTAGGGGTTCCACAGTACCAAAGAGGCGTTCCCCCCAGTTGGTCCATTTGTATTTTTTTGCGAAAACCAGCAGCATGATTGGGTAGATAATCAATACTGGGATTAAAATATCGAGTCCTGCAGTGGGTTCAGAAATATCTTTAAGCACTGAGTTGGTTTGAAAGGCCGTCCAATCGGCAGTAACCAGCAAGGCCGCAATTAAGTTATTGGCTGCGTGGAAACCCAGCGCCAATTCCAATCCTTCATCCATCAAAGTGAGAATTCCTAAGAAAAGACCTGTTCCGATGTAGTAG
>CAWUKP010000358.1:0-2632 GCA_963922975.1 uncultured Spongiivirga sp.
TGGCTTGGGCTCATGGCTGCTCCTGTAATCTGACAATTGACAGTTTCATCACAGGCTACAAACTGATTGATCAGCATCGCTTTATGGGTACCAGCTACGGCGGGAATCTTATAAATCAAAGAACGCCCATCAAAGTATTTGGCAGGCATTCTATTTCGTGTAAAGAGATATAAGTAGTCTTGAAAGTAAATGAGCGCTTCTACATCGTATAACAGTTCTCGTGGATTTGGTGGAAAACTTACTTGCTCAGGAAAGCTGAATTTAATTTCTTCAATAGCCGGATGTCCTCCTGCCAGTGAATCAGGATTGGAAACCTTGTAAATGGTCAAATCTTTTCTTCGGTTGTTGTTGTTTCCGAAATCTCCGATATACAGATTTCCTTGGTTGTCAGCACTTAAATCCTCCCAATCACGATTCTTTACATTTTTCAGATTGACGTCCTTAAGAATAGTTCCAGTGGTATCGATTTTGTAGAGATGATCTTTATTTCCTGAATCTTCGATCACCCACAGGGTATAATTTCCTGCATGAACCATCCCCGAAACTTCGTCCAAGGATTTGGGTAGCTTCGCCAGATAAGACATATTGCCGTAATCTCTGCAAGCCACCAAAAGGAAGGTTGCCAGTACTATGAGGGATAGTTTTTTCAACCTTGCAAAGGTATCATTTTAATGGCAAATAGATATCTGCGCGCCATTCAAGCTCGTTTCCGCCAGCATTGGGATTGTTGAAGAAAAATTCGATAGGCGTCAAATCGTACTCCAGGTCATTTGTCTCAGCATAGTTGACCAAAGCATACCAAGCGCGATCTGAGGTGATGTAATTCCCGTTGTACGTGGCTTTGACGGCTTTTTTAGCGAAGAGTCGTTTGTATTTGATTTGGGGATGCAGTGGCAATTTGTCGGAACGAATAATAGGAAAGCAAAAATTATAAGAAATGCTATCGTTTTCCATATCCCATTCCGTGATTTCTACCAGTGGTGTCCCGTTCAGTTCCACTTGATTATTGTAGAGTACATTGCTCAATAACGTATAGTAATCCATCATGCCTCTTGCTTTATCGAATTGCTTCCCTTCCAAAGGAACATAAGCACAATAGGTAGAAGGGATTTCAGTAATACCGTCAATCTTTACCTTAAACAAGTCGATATGGTCGTTTAGATAGTCAAAGAAAGCCTGAGCCGTTTGTGCAGAGCGTTTTTGAAATTCTGTTTCCTGAAACGGTTTCTGTAGACGATGCTTCAAACTGTGCTCCAAATCTTTGATCTGAAGTGTCACCTGAGATGAGGTATCGGTCAGCTGATCGATCTTCCAGCGATAGCGATGCAATGAATCACCGAAGGTAAACCGTTGTTCCACAAAATTGAGACCTTCTTGATCGACAATTTCACCTTTAGCCTCGTAATTCCAAGCTTTTATGGTTTGATTGATCGTACCGGGCAATGCGTTGGCTTTGAAGGTAACCGTGTAATCAGAAGGTAAAAGAAAGAAATACAATAGTGCTGCTAGAAGGAGTGCGCCAAGTCCTAGCCATAAGAGTTTCTTCGCCATTAGTTTTGAACCGTTTTTTGATCCACTTTCATCTGTAAACGCTCTACTAAGTGTTGTCCTACCTGAAACCCTTGCTCGACACCTACCTCAACAGCCGCTCGATAGTGAATACCTCCGTACATACGGCTGATGGCTGCTTCGTTTGCGGCTTGTCTGAAGGATGTAAAGGAACGAATGGGAAGACCATAAGGAACTTCTGAATCGTCTTCAAAGGCAAATTCTTCACCAAAAATATCGGTCAATGCTACCGAAGCTGCACCAGAGACCACCGAATGACCACTTACATATTCTGGAAACGGAGGCGTTTGTAGGATCGGTTTCCAACTGTCGTCAAAGTGTTTATTGATCAAGGTTTCAGGACGAATCAGATTACTTCGGTACTTTTCATCCCAACAGCTAATAAACGCATCTGCAATAGCCATGGAAGTTTTTGTGTAGGCATAAGTAGTATGCATCAAATCAAATTCCTTCATTTTAGTAGCAATTTGAGTAATCGCAATCCAGTGAGCGCCAGGGGTGATTTTTTTGGTGGCAAACATCATATGACCGCGGGTCACCGATACATATGGATTACAGTCCCAGAATTGAGCAATTTCGATTTCCTCAGAGGTATCCCCCTTTTCGGTAATTTCTTGGCTGATGTCATACACTTCCCTGACTTCTTTAAAAAATGCGGTGCCTTCGTCCATAGAAAAAGCAGGTGGAGGAACTGGCTTAAACTGCGCTGCAGAATCTAGGGTAAAAGGACGAATTTTATTCCAATGCGGCTCAATGCCCTCCATGTACGCTGGGGGTGTGGGTTGCCAGCGTGCTGGATTGTCGGTGTCCACACTGAACTTAGGCATGGTGCGCGTTTGCTTATAATTGTCTTTATCCATCCACGCAGCAATATGATCCGAAACTTGCATGGCATAGGCTACAGAAGCTTCAAATTCGTCAGTATTTTGGGTTTTCCACTTCGTGAATAGACTATCTCTAACCTCGTTGATCATGGCTTCTGAGAAGATCAAACGCTTTGATAATTCGAAATGGGCGGCAACCGCTGCTAGTTCCAGGTTTACTTTTTCTTTGGCATTCGGTT
>CAWUKP010000359.1:0-2616 GCA_963922975.1 uncultured Spongiivirga sp.
CAAAAGACTCGCCAAAACTGTACTCTTTGGTGGAGAGTTTCAAATAGCCTAATCGCCCCATATCATTCATCGAAATACCACCTGTAATAACCCCCAATTTTCCCTCTTCATTGATCTGAATTTGTATGCTTTGCTCCTTTCCATTTCGAAATACCACCGCGGGCACTTCTTGAGATTTGTATTGAAGCATCGTCTGCGAAGCGTCTTCAAAATACTGCACCTTTTCGCCATTGATACTTAACAACACATCTCCATTCTTGAGATCTTTCCCTTTGTTAGGGGAATCGTCAGAAATTTTGCCCACCACCAGCGGCAATCGTAAACTAATAATATTACCAGTGTTGTCGTCTATGATCGTTTCCAAAAAATTTTCAGGAACTGTCAATGTTAGTTTCTCAGCACCACGTTGTACCTCCACTTCTTTGGCAAATAAGAAGTTTTCTCTCATTTCACTGAAATTGGCAAACCCCTCTCCATCTATAGAAAGAATGCGGTCTCCTGTTTGAAGGCCTACCGCCTCTGTGACCAGTGGAGCCACGGCCATAGAATCACCAATATCTTCGGCAGCCAAATATTTTTCACCAAAGGCGTATGACATGCCAATGTAGATCATCCAAGCCAATACAAAGTTGACGATGACACCTCCCAACATGATAATCAACCGTTGCCAGGCAGGTTTCGATCGGAATTCCCACGGCTGTGGTTCTTGTGCCAATTGCTCAGTATCCATGCTCTCGTCAATCATCCCAGCAATCTTTACATAGCCTCCCAGAGGAAGCCATCCGATACCATAGACTGTTTCGCCTATTTTCTTTTTGAAAAGCGAAAACTTAACGTCAAAAAACAAATAGAACTTCTCTACCTTGGTTTTGAAAAGTTTGGCGGGCACAAAGTGTCCCATTTCATGAAGGATGATCAACAACGACAGACTCAACAAGAACTGGCCTACGATCACTATAATTTCAGATGCTGTCATATTTCTTTTCTAAGACGCACAAAAGTACGGTTTTAGGAGTAGTTTTAAAACCATACATCTTTACTGAAGCATATTTTAGAAATATTTTAGGAGAATGCTGCCTAGGGCTGTTGCGCCTTAGCAATCGCATCATCTACCGTGATCATCTCGCGTACCTGTTGGGTATTGAGGGTAAGAATACTTTCCACCTGTAAAGCCTGCTGCGCGGCCAAACGTTCCGCAGTAAGATCGATCACACGGTCGTTCTTAGAAATGATGTCAAAATTGGGATTGAGTTCTACAAACATAACATGTTGTTCAAGAGCTCTGGAAAATTGCTGTCCGTTGGTTTCGTGTGCCAACACCAAATCTTCAACGCTACCATCTTCATAAAACAATCGAACAGGCACATTTATTTCGAAGAAATCTGCCGCCTGACGGGCAGAACTTTCTTGTGATAAAGTCGCAACAAATTCGTCTCCATCCACTTCCCAAGCTAATTCAAAAGAAGGATAGCCCTGACCATACACCCAATCCGCAAAGAATTCGGTAAGCTCGGTCTCACTAGCTGCCTCCAAATGACGTTTCAAATCTTCGGTAGTGGCATTGTTGTAGGCAAGTTTGGGATCGTTTAGGTAATTGCGCACCCCCCGGAAGAACGCCTTATCTCCCAACTGCTGGCGCAACATATGTAGGACCATCGCGCCTTTGTCGTACGTAAGCCTTGAATTAAAAATACGGTCTTTGTTGTCCAAGTCCTTATCGTCGAGATACAGTTTGCCAACACCAGATCGCGTAATAGAGGCTACTTTGCCTTGTTTCCAATTGTCGAAGTCTGAAGGTCCATCTAAGTGCTCTTCGATCATTCCTGTCAAGTAGGTAGCAAAGCCTTCGTTAAGCCAAATATCTTTCCACGATTCGCAAGTCACTTTATTGCCAAACCACTGATGCGCCAATTCGTGTGCGATCAGCATGCGACTAAAATTTCCCATAAAAGAAACTGTGCTATGCTCCATACCACCACCCCAGCCAAACTGGGCGTGCCCGTATTTTTCGTGCTTGTACGGATAGTCTCCGAAATAGTTTTGAAATACCTCCATCACGTCCTTGGTAACTAGCGTGTGTTTTTGCGCATTGGCCTTGCTCTCCGGAAATACGTAATTGACGATCTCAAAACTGGTGTCTGAGGCCTCTACGGTATGCGAATACACCTCGTAATCCGTTACGGCAATGGCCACCAAATAGGCAGGAATGGGATATTGATGTCGGTAGGTAGTTGTTTTTTGTGTTTCATCATGCATCTCTGCCACTTGCAAGCCATTTGACAAGGCTACGTATGGTCTGTGCTCCTCTTTTTCGGGGTGAAAGTAGAGAGGAGTGGTAATGCTTACTTCAATCTCCTCAATTTTATCATTGGGATCTTCATTACAGGGCCACCAATCTTTGGAACCATAAGGTTCTGAAAGCGTGTAAAGTAACGGCACTTTGTTCGGGCCATGCGTACTCAGGTTGAAGGCTTCGTTTTCTTTACCTGGTTGTCCAGAATAGGTAATTTGCAGGGTCTCTTGACTATGCTGCGGCATCAACTCTTCAAAATGGATGACCAAGGTTTCAGCTTCTTGGTAGAAACGCAGTGGACGATCACAGAGCGTCAGCTCGCT
>CAWUKP010000360.1:0-2614 GCA_963922975.1 uncultured Spongiivirga sp.
AATTTGGTCAAGGCTTAAGGCTGTGTCCCAGATGCGCAATTCGTCGATATCACCTGTGAAGGAAGTGGAGATATTGTTTTTGTCGGTCCAAACAACCCCAACCGAAAAGAAATTGGAACTGTTAGAAATTGGCGCAGCTACCGCACCAGAAACATCTAATATACCATCGATGTACAGAGAGGCAGTTCCGCCGTTTTTTACAACTGCGATGTGATGCCATCTGTCTCCATTAATATTGATTGTACCAGCCAGTTGGGTAGAACCGTTCCATTCAACATTCACGGTACCACCGGCACTTACTGAGATTCGGTAATCACCATCTTTCGCAAATACGGTTCCACCAGCGCCAGCCTTTTTCACCCATGAAGAGATAGTGAAGTTTGAATTCAAGTCGATATCATTGTTCGAAACAATATAATCACCTGAACTAAAATCCAAACCGTAACTTCCTTGTGCTCTTTGTGCAATACCTACGGTGAAGTAACGCGTATCGTCAAAATCATACCAGATTTCTAGTTGAGTACCGTTCACATCAAATGGAAGGATGTCTACAATATCCGCTGAGCCAAAAGCACCGTCGTCTGCTACGATCAAAGCATATTCTTCGCCTGGGCCAAGCGTATACATAGATTGTAAGAAAGAAGAAGGAATAGAGATAAACACGTCTTCGATATCGTCAGAAGTGGTCTCTACGATCTTCCACTTACGGTCTGCCATGATATAATCCGTGGTAGTACCTTGAAGGTCTACTTTATTGATCACTGGTGAAGAGATCACAATCTTGTTTCCATCGTTCCCCCACATCAAAAATTCACGATCGTCGTCAAAACTATTAGGGTTGTTATTATTTGTGTCGTAAATACCACCTAAAGTGATGGTCACATCGTCTTCATCGTTTTGGGTCCTAGACTGCTTTTGATTTAATTCAGAGCTGTCATCACGACCAATTCCAGCGATGTCAAAATTGAAGCCAGCGCTATCAGCACTATAGTCCCAGATCACGTTGCCACTAGAATCTACATAGTTACGATCACCCTCGCGCTTTGCAGTGGTGGTCGTGGTTCCGGCTTTTAGAGTAATACCATTTTTGATCGCCAAATAACTCAATACACGGTCTTGCTCTGCAGTATCTCCTCGTGTAGAATAGGTGATCATTTCAGCCATTCTTCCAGCAAAAAAGGCATCGATATTTCCGTTCAAACTAAAACGCCCTACACCAAGGTAGTACATCAAATTGTCAAACTCTCTAAAATTCAAGGGACTACCGTTACCAGCCGAACCAGTTTGGTTGTCTATCTGTTCACCATTTAAGTAGACCTCTGTCACCGTTCCGCCTGCATCTGTTTTGATGTTCAGCATCAAGACCTCCTGCGCTGTGAAGAAGTCCGTTGCGCTCGAATAACAACGTCCGTAGGAAACCGCATTAGGAGCGGAAGTAGCACCATTCGGATAGGAGTTGATCGTATGCGCAATCACAGCATCCGTATAGCGCCCTGAAATTCGGCCCAAACCAATACCTGTACCATCTACAGCAAAACCTGTTTGGTTGTCTTTTCCAGCAATCAATTGTTGGCGGTAGGTAGAAGCATTATCAATAGGATCGTCCGCAGAAAAGACAATAAAATAATCTTGTGAGTGATAGCCACCTTTCCCTTTCATATGGTCGCTTTCCGAACGGTTGAACTCAATCACGGGATTGTAGTTCATATTGTCGGTAGTATTGTCTTTATAGGTGGGTAAAAAAGTGCCGTACGCGATGGCATTGTCGTCACCCGCCTGGTCTGCCCAAGTGGTGATATTGGTATTATCTACGGTAGTATTCCCATCATTGGCCTTTAACCAGAGTTTAAGGTCAGTGGTACGTCCTCCAGGACCATTACTAGGCGCAATAGAGGCTAGTGGTGTACCCTCTAAAAAGACATTATCAATGGCCACTCCATCATCCGTATTTCCATCATTATCACTACCAAATTGCACGCGAAAATAAATGATAGCTTGATTATCTAAGATAGCATCGGTTACAGAGGCCTCCATGAATTTGGAAGCACTGTTTCCGTTTTCCAGGTTGAGACCAGACCAACCGTTGACATTGTTTTGAATACCATCAATATCCGTATCGTTGTACCAGTTGGTTCCTGTACTGGTGGTAGATCCTAAAGTAAACCAAGCAGTGCCATTGAGGCTGTACTCTATATTAACGCCATCATCAACATCGTTGTCCGTATCATGTCGTATATCGATCTTGAAGGTAACCCCTGTGTATCCTACAGTGGAGAATGCTGGACTGGTTAGATAGGTTCGATAGTTGTCGCCGTAGTTGTTATACGAGTTGAGCACCCAGTAACCAGCTTCTCCTACGATGGGAGTATCGTTGCCAGTGTAGGACCAACTACCATTTCGACCTACTGCGGTAGACGAAGTCCAGCCGCCATTATTCGCATCAAAATTTTCGTAAACAATAGTGTGCTGGGAGTTTGCGCTCAGCGCAAAGAGAATAGCACATAACAAGGTTAAGTACTTACGTAACATAACTTTTTAGATTTGGGTAAGGCTAAAGTACCGCACGCGCGTAGAGACCCACCAAAAATCAGTCGATTTGCACGAAATTTCGGTG
>CAWUKP010000361.1:0-2593 GCA_963922975.1 uncultured Spongiivirga sp.
TCGGGAACCAGTGCTCCTACAATCTTTCCTGAAAGCATGGATAGCGGTATTCCACCTCCTGGGTGGACTGAACCTCCACAGAAATACAGGTTCTTAAGCTGTTGCGAGAAATTTGGGTGACGTAGAAAAGCCGCGAACTGATCGTTGCTGGCTGCACCGTACAATGCCCCACGATAGCTGCTAGTGTCTTGTTCAATACCTACAGGATCCCAGACGTGCTCGGTAATCACGTGTGTTTCGATGTCCACCTTCAATATTCGCTTGATCTTAGAAACGATATAAGATTTTGCTTGCTTCTTCAGCTGATCCCAATCTTGCCCGTAATTTCCTGGAGCGTTGATCATCACAAACCAATTTTCCGAATTATCAGGTGCGTCAGCAGTCTCGTGTTTGCTGGTAATATTGATATAAACTGTCGGATCTTCAAATAATGTCTTTGTTTCAAAGAGTGCCTTAAATTCTGCTTGATAATCTTCAGTGAATAGAATGTTGTGTAAGTCCAACTCTGGGAAGGTGCGATTGATTCCCCAATAAAAGATAAGCGCTGAGCTGGAGCGCTCCTGACGCAGCGTTTTTTCAGGTGCTTTTTGGTCTTTCAACAGTTTTCGATATGTTGGAAATACGTCCATGTTAGAAACCACTACATCAGATTCATAGGAATCAATTGCCGTGCGAATGCCATAGGCAGTGCGCCCCTGTACTAAAATCTCTTCTACCTTTTCTCCAAGCCGAAATTGGACCCCTTGTGATACCGCCAATGCGTAAAGACTCTGCGAGATGCGGTGCATGCCACCTTTCGGGAAAAAAGTGCCATAGTGCATTTCCAAATGAGGAATCATGGACATGATGCCTGGCGTTTGAAAAGGAGACGAACCGTTGTAAGTGGCATATCGATTGAAAAGCTGCACCAACTTCGGATTGGTAAAATAGCGCTTATTGGTAGCGTCTAGAGTTTGAAAGAGATGCAATCGACGCATAGAAGCAATAGCTTTCAATGTATCTAGGTTGAGATAGGAGTTTAACCGATGTAAGGAGCGTTCGAGAAAGAGTTTTGCGGTGAGCTCATATTTCTGGGCATTGTGATGGAGATACTGCCGCAGTTGTTTTGAGTCTTCGTTAAATGTTTTTGAAGCTTCTTCCACAAATCTTTCTTCATCCGCACAGGCAGTGAAACAGGTACCATCTTCCCAGAAATAGTTACAAATGTTTTCTTTTTTTAGATACTCAAAATGATCTTTAGGATGTTCACCGAATAATTGGAAGAGCTCATCCACCAGATGGGGCATGGTAAACAAAGAAGGGCCCATGTCAAAGCGAAAGCCATCCTTTCTGATGGCATGCAGTTTACCTCCTGTGTACGTGTTAGCCTCAAACACGGTAACGCGATACCCTTTTTTGGTGAGGCGCAGTGCCGTGGCAATACCAGCAATACCAGAACCTATGACCGTTGCGGTTGCCATGAAATGATTTCTTCTGTCGTGTATTAGAACTTACTTTTTGAAGTACTTAAAGGGAACAAAAAGCATCCCGAAACACTCTCCATCCTCTTTTCCCAAATGCTTGTGGTGAATTTTGTGCGCCCTGCGGATACCGCGTGCGTACCAATTATTGGCATTTCGGAATATCTTGAAACGCTGGTGGATGAAAATATCGTGTACCATAAAATAGGTGGCTCCGTAGGCCATAATTCCAAAACCAATGGGCCAACCATACCAAAATGTGGTGTTAGCGGCGGTCATAATAAAGGACATACTCACTACCGCATAAAAAATGAAGAAGGCGTCGTTGCGTTCAAACCAGGAATCGTGATCCTTTCGGTGATGGTCTTTGTGCAAGCTCCATAAAAAGCCATGCATGATGTATTTATGCGTAAACCAAGCCATGAATTCCATGATACAAAAGGTTCCTAGAAAAATGACGATCCACAACAGTGTTTGCATGCTAAAAACTTTACATCAAATTTAAACGATAGTTCACGTAACTGGTAGCAAGAACTCCAAATTTTTGATAATTCGGAACACGGATACGCGTATTCTTGATTTTGAGTGAAGGAGTACGCTTCAGCTTGTGCAGTAACTTATGATAATACTTGAAGGCGGTATACACCCCGAAACGGGCTTCGGGTGGGAGTCTTTTGATACCTTCATAACCTTTTTGGAAGTCTTCCTCAATCTCTTCGATAATTTGACGCTTGTCTTCTTCACTAAGCGCATTTAGATCAATATTGGGGAAGTAGCTTCGCTCTAAATATTCCGTATCAGCTTTAAGATCTCTCAAGAAATTCACCTTTTGAAAGGCCGAACCCAGAGACATCGCTGCGTCTTTCAAACCGTCGTACTTTTCTTGGTTTCCTTGCACAAACACCTTTAAACACATCAAGCCTACCACATCTGCAGAACCGTAGATGTACTCTTTATATTCTTCGACGGTTAGATAGTTCTTCTTGTCGAGGTCCAAGCGCATGCTTTTGATAAAAGACATATAGAGATGTCTATCAATGTTGTACTTATGAACGGTGTATTGAAAAGCGTTCAAGATAGGATTTAAGCTAATTTTTGTTTCGACTGCCTCATCCAAGTCTTTTTCAAACTTA
>CAWUKP010000362.1:0-2570 GCA_963922975.1 uncultured Spongiivirga sp.
TTTTAAGTGAACCCAAGTCAACACCCGTCTTTCCGCCCACCGAGGCATCTACCATGGCCAGCAAAGAGGTCGGAACGTTTACGTAATCAATGCATCTTTTAAAGGTAGAAGCTACAAAGCCACCGAGATCCGTCACCACGCCGCCACCTACATTGATCATTAGACTTTTCCGATCTGCTCCCAATTCAGAAAGTGCGTTCCATACACCTTGACAGGTATCCAAGGTTTTGTGAATTTCTCCCGCTTCAATTTCAATGACTTCAATACGCGCGGTGCTTTCTAATAAGCCTAAAAAACGCGCCAAACAATGCGTATGAGTGTGGCTATCCACTAGTACAAAAATGGAAGAGTAGTGTCTTTCTTTCAATAGTTGATTCAGAGAAACATAGCCTTCCTCTTCAAAATGAATGTAATAACGCTCTGAGATAATAGCCTTCATGTAATTTTCTTCGAAACAGATAGCGCAAAATAACACAATACTATTGAATTCAGCGTCCGCGAATCTTTATATTTGTATTGCGTTATTCCTAAAAAATGAATCAAATTTTTGAGAATACTGAAAACGCTTTCGCCTTGAAGAGCGATTCAGAATTAGAAAGAGCTTATTTCCTTTTCAAACTCATTGCCAATCAACCGTTGGTTCGCATCGGAACAGCGGTTACCAATTTTGCCATAAAAGCCCACTTACCCGTGGAGGGACTCATAAGAGCTACAGTTTTTGATCACTTTTGTGGCGGCACCACAGAAGAAGATTGCTTGCCTGTGGTAGATAAAATGTGGGAGAAAGGAGTGTGCTCTGTGTTGGATTATTCCGTGGAAGGGCAAGATGAGGAAGACCCTTTAGACAATGCCCTAGAAATGACCTTGAAGGTATTAGACTTCGTCAAGGAAAAGGAAGCCATCCCTTTTGCGGTATTCAAACCTACAGGTTTTGGTCGCTTCGCGCTTTTTCAGAAGAAAGGCGAGGGGGAAAAGCTTTCCGACACAGAACAAGAAGAATGGAATCGCATCGAAGCGCGCTTCGAGAGAGCGTGCAAGAAAGCCCACGATCTTGGTGTATCACTGCTTATTGATGCCGAGGAGAGCTGGATGCAAGACGCGGCAGACGAACTCGTGGAACGCTTGATGCAAAAGTACAACCGCGAAAAACCTGTCATCTACAATACGCTTCAGATGTACCGTTGGGATCGTTTAGATTACCTACGTAAGCTGCATTTACGAGCCAAGGAACAAGGCTTTAAAGTAGGCGTCAAACTCGTGCGCGGTGCGTACATGGAAAAAGAAAACGAACGCGCACAATCACTTGGGTACCCAACGCCAATTTGTGCTTCCAAAAAGGCCTCAGACGAAAATTTTGACGCAGGTACGCGGTATCTCTTAGACCATTTAGGTGATTTGGCCATTTTTGCGGGTACCCACAATGAGGAAAGCTCCTATTTGATTATGCAGTTGATGGAAGAGAAGGGTGTTCCGAAGCATGATGAACACGTTTGGTTTGGTCAATTGTATGGAATGAGCGATCATATTAGTTTCAACCTGAGTGCGAAAGGCTACAATGTTGCCAAGTATCTACCCTTTGGTCCAGTACGCGACGTCATGCCTTATTTGATTCGCCGAGCCGAGGAGAATACTTCGGTAGCAGGACAAACTACACGAGAGCTTGATCTCTTAAAAAAGGAACGCGCTCGAAGAAAAATATAGTCATTAAAGTTCAACCAACTGGTGCCTGAAGCGCCAGTCGAATAATATGAATCCATGAGAATAAAAATTCAAAGAACTGTCTGGGCCGTTTGCTTAGCAGTTACTCTTTTCAGCTGTAAAAGCGAGGAAACTGCAAAGGAAACTTCAACGGCTTTTGAGCTGACCTATGAAAAATTCACCTTAGACAATGGGTTAGAGGTGGTATTACACAAAGACGACTCTGACCCTATGGTTGCTGTTGCAACGGTGATCCATGTAGGTTCCAATCGCGAAAAAGTAGGTCGAACTGGTTTCGCACACTTCTTTGAGCACATGTCTTTCAATGATTCTGAAAACGTCCCTAGAGGTGCTAATCGCAAAGTGATCCCAGAGTGGGGCGGAACCCGAAATGGTGGTACTTGGTCAGATGGGACTATTTATTACGAAGTAGTACCGAAAGATGCCTTCGAGAAAATTCTTTGGATTGATTCTGACCGTTTGGGATATATGATCAATACGGTTACCAAAGAAGCTTTGGAGCGAGAAAAACAGGTGGTGAAGAATGAAAAGCGTGAACGTGTAGACAATGCACCTTATGGATTCACGGGGGAAGTGATTCGAAAGAATCTCTATCCTAAAGAGCATCCCTACAATTGGACAGTCATTGGGTCACTACCTGACCTCCAGGCTGCTACGCTTGAAGATGTAAAAGAATTCTACAATGATTACTATGGAGCAGGCAATGCTACTCTGGCCATTGCAGGTGATATAGACATCGAAAAAACCAAAGAACGTGTGAAATACTGGTTTGGAGAAATTAGAAGGGGTCCGGAAGTAGCTTCCCTTACACCCATGCCCGTGCAGCTGAAAGAGACCAAATCTCTTTACTT
>CAWUKP010000363.1:0-2567 GCA_963922975.1 uncultured Spongiivirga sp.
CCACATTCCTTTGTGTGTATTGGCAGGTCTTCTGATACCAATTGGTTTCAAGATCGTCGATTTTAAAGGCTTGAAACACCTTTTGAAGGTGCCACGTGCCGATGCCATCGTGTTGATTTTAGTACTGTTGATTACCACTTTTGGCAGTTTGATCCAGGCAGTGGGTATTGGCGTAGCCTTGGCCTGTTTGCTGTTTATGAAGAAGTCAGGCGATCTGAGCGAGCAAGGCTTAGAGGTGGCTGCTGTTGCCGATATGGAGGACTTGAAACCGTGGCAGGATGAAAAGGAATTCTACGAAGAATACAAAGATCGCGTGGTGATTAAGCACTTATACGGGTCACTTTTCTTCGGATTTACGAGTTTCTTCAAGGATGAAGTGAAAAAGTATGCGAAAGACGTGAGTGCCGTTATTTTCAGAATGGATCGCGTCCCGTACATTGATCAGTCAGGGCTTTACGCCTTAGAAGATATCATTTTAGACCTACGCCAGCAGGGGGTTGAGGTCATCCTTGTGGGGCTTCGAGAGCAACCAGAAGATATGTTGCGAAAAGTGGATATCATTGATGATCTCGTTCCGGATGAAGATGTCTTTGATTCGATTGACGAGTGTTTCAGTTACTTAAAAGACAAACTCAAAAATAAATAAGAGTCTCAATGTTCAGCTTCACTTTGAAAATGGCGACGAACTAATTGCCTTCAACAGTTACGCCCATTTTGCGCAAAACACTGTTGGAGATGTTGTAACTGTTTTGTGCATATAAAACGATATCAACATTACCTGATTTGCTGTTCAACACATGTGTAAAGCCTTCTTCTTTGGCCACTTCATTGATGGTGGTGCTTAGTTTGTTGTAAATCGGTTGAAAGAATTCCCTTTGTTTTTTCTGAAGGCTAATTTGCATATCCCGCTCCAATTGTTGAATACGCTGTTGTTCTTGTGTTAATTCCGCTTCCGTAGTCTTTCGCTGCTCATCAGACATGCCTGCCACGTTGCTTTGGTAATTCTTTAGCTTGTCTTGGTAGTTTTTGACCGCAGTCTGCAATTGATTCTTCATTTGTGTATTGGTGTCTTGAAGAGCTTGTTGTGCCTGTTTGGTCTCGGGCATATTACTCAATACGTAGTCAACATTGACGAACCCAACTTTCATTGGGGATTGCGCATGTAAGATCAGTCCTAGAAAGCCGAAAAAAACGCAGGAGATAAGTACTTTGATTCTCATAATAAAGGGTCTATTGGTTTAAGTACTAGCAGGTAGGCTGATCAAGATATGTGGTTGCTTGGGTGTGTAAGTCATTGAATGTAATACCCTTACAAGGTAGTTTAAAAATAATTCATCAACTACCTCGTGTGTAAATAAATTCTTGGAAGCGTTTAATTTCAAGGCTATTCTTCAGGAAACACTACACTCTCGTAAGCACCCATATCTGGTGAAGTTGCAGAGCGTGCAGTTCCCAGAAGATCATTCAAGAAAGGACCGATGAGACTTGGATTAGCTGTGCCGTTAGCAGCAGAAGCTTCGCCAATATTGAAACGTTGTAAATCGGTATTCAAGAAATCAGGATCTTGATTGAAGATATTGTCGTTGTAATAGGTCGGGTCTTCAAAATCAAAAAGTGGATTATCGCTCAACGACCCGTTGAGATCACTAAATCGAAGCAAACAATTATTCAATTGAAAGTTAAAAGCTGCTTGTTCTACCGGATCTACGAAGAACTCAATGGTGTTGGTGCCAAAGATGATGCAATTATTGAAGTTGGCTTCTTCCAAATCTGCGGTGAAAAGTTCCGTTTCACTGATCTCCGTATAATTGTCCAAAAGCAGCGCTGGAACCCCTCTGAAACTGTTTCGCCAGTAATTGGCAATGGTACAATGAGTGAAGTTATAACGCCCTCCGATATTCCCATACACCGACGCCTGCCCGGCATTTCCAAAGACTGAGTTCGCGGCATCAATGGTGGCAGTTCTACCAAGCAAGCCGAAGGCGCTGTGGTTTAGTATTTGACTGTTATTCAGGGTTAAGGTAGCATTCGCACTGCCGTCATTGCTGTCCATAAGAATACCAATAGTACCATTTTTAATGGTAGCGTGATTAATTTGATGTCCAGTGCTTCCTGCAGTTAACCAAATTGTAGACCATTGTCCAGGTACATTGTCGAATGTAGGTTCGAGGCGATCGCTTTCAAAAATCACCTCGTTTTCCATCAGTTCTGGGTCGTTGCTCAATTCACCATTCACCAAAAGCGTGGCATTATTGGCTACCAGTAATCCGGAATCGCGATGAAAGTGAATTCTCGCACCCGCATCGATGGTGAGTGTTTCATCAGGCGGGACAGCAGCAAAGCCATAAATCACATAGGGTTTTTCGTTGGTGAAGTTCAATTCTTCAGGCTCCAAGAAGAAGCCTTCGATACGAATTTCATTGCCTTCATTGTCTGTGCCGAGTAGGAGGGTTTCCGTGACGCCTTGATCGTCGGTTTGTGGAAACAAGAAGACCGCATCTTTTACCAAGGAAACTAATTCAACGACTTCCTGATTGCCATCACCTTCAAAGAGAATTTGGTCTTCA
>CAWUKP010000364.1:0-2567 GCA_963922975.1 uncultured Spongiivirga sp.
TGCTTTGAAGGTGGCATTCCAGATTCTTCCTTCATCTGAATTAGTGAAGACATAGGCATTGGTTGGTCCTCCAAAAATCTGAGAACGATCGCCATTGGTGTAGATCGGTCTATTGTCGCCAGGCGCATTCAAGGTTTCAGAAGGCGAGTTCAAGCCCCAGTTCTGAACGTGCGCGGCATTGATGTCTTTGGTATACGATACATCTGCGGAAAGCGTGATACCATTCTCCAAACGGTGATCTGTTCCGATATTGGTTCTCCACACTTGTGGCCATTGGAATTCTGGATCTACCACTTGATAGAAGAAGAAATCCACTCCCTGCACTTGGTTGCCAAGCCACACAAAAGGGAAACGTCCTGTAAACACTCCTGTACCACCTCTAACTTGTGTCTTTCCTTCGCCTTTCACGTCCCAGTTGAAACCGAGTCGCGGAGAGATTAAAATGTCATTGTTTGGTAAAACCGTGGAGTCAATCAAGATTTCTTCATCGGTATCAGGGTCGAAATAAACCACATCTGGTTGATACGTACCTGTACCTGCACCTCCCTTACGGTCAATATTTTCTAAGATTTTTTGGCGCGTATCAAAATACAAAGGCTTATCAAAACGAATGCCGTAGGTTAATTTGAAGTTGTCTGAGACATTCCATTCGTCTTGTCCGTAAAAGGCTAACTGCCCCACATTGGTCTCTGCCAAGGCCCAACCACCAGGTGTTCCGTCAGGAAATTGGTTGTTATTGGCAAAAGTGGCTTGTGCGCTTTGAATCAAGCCATCGATCAAGCCACCGGGTTGTGCAGCGTCTAAAAACTCTTGTACAGTTCGGAAGTTGCCAAAAGTGCTATCTGATCTTGGGAATCCGAAGGTTCCGCCATACACACCTAAGTTGAATGAATTGTCGAATTCAAATTTCTCATAGGAGAACCCAACCGTAAAGGTGTGATTTCCTTGGAAGAAATTTAGGTTATTGGTGAATTGAAAGACTTTCTGGTCCAATCGGTTGTTGATAGAAAACGGCTCGTGACCCGCAACGATGTAATTGGTTCCATCACCATTCTCGATCAAAATACTCGGTGCAGGCGTAGAAAGTGGGTTTCTAAAGTCGTCAAAACGCGTATACCCTACTTGCAACTTGTTGGTCACATTGTCTGAAAGGGTTGAATTCAATTCTAGTTGGAAGGAATTCAAACGGTTGTTAATCTGATAGCCCGAATTCTCAAACTGTAGTGTTTGCAGGCTCGGACCACGAACTCCTAGCGCTGTCGGGTGTGCCGGCTGCTCTCTGGAAGCGTCTAGAAAGTTATAGATCAAGGCCAGTCGGTTCTTATCGTTGATGTTCCAATCCAACTTGAAAATACCTTTGGTCGATTCAGAATCGTAGGTAAAGCCTTCAAAGCGTCCTGTATCGTAGCCTAGGTTGGCGAGCGCGTCTTGTACGGCCACCAAATCGGAGAGCAGCACTCTTGATTCGTTGATCGCGCCAGTACCTCGGTTGGGTACAAAACCGTTGGAGCCTAAATCGGTACGTTGATCTTTTTCAAAGTTGGCGAAAAAGAACAGTTTGTTCTTGATAATGGGCCCACCCACACTAAAACCAAATTGGTTTTGCTCTAAATCAGGACGGATCGCATCTTCACCGTCGATTTTATCACCAGTTAGGCTTTCATTTCGGAAGAAACCATATACGGTACCGTGTACTTCATTGGTACCACTTTTAGTCACCGCATTAACAGAGGCCCCTGTGAAGCCAGATTGCGTCACATCGTAGGGTGCCAGAGACACTTGAATTTGGTCTATCGCATCTAATGAAATCGGTTGAGCATTGGTCTGTCCGCCGGGTGTTGGCGCATCCAATCCAAAAGGGTTGTTGAAGATGGAACCATCCAAGGAGAAGTTATTGAACTGGTCGTTTCGTCCACCGAAGGAGTTGCCAGTTGAAGAAGGCTCCAATCTTGTAAAGTCTTGCGCGGAACGCGAAATCGTGGGTAGACGTGTCAATTCTCGTCGGCCAACACTTGTTTCAGCGCCCGTACGATCACTTCCGAAGGTCCCAGCACTATCGCCAGTGACCACCACTTCTTGCAATTGTTGCGCATCAGATACCATCTGAGCATCTACATTGTAGGTTTTACCTAGGGTTAGGAAAATATCATTGAATTCCTTGTCTTGGAAACCTACATAAGAAATGGTTACAGTGTACGGACCTCCTACTCTAAGATTGAGAAGGTTGAATCGTCCGTCGAAATTAGTCGCGGCTCCATAATTGGTGCCGGTTGGCGTATGCACGGCCACTACATTGGCTCCGGGTAGTGGTTGTCCTTGGTCGTCAACGACCAAACCTTTGATATTGGCAGTGGTTACCTGAGCAGAAGCTGCAGTGAGAAACAAACCTAAGCAAAGGAAAAAGAATAGTTTTAACTTCATGGTTGCTTGAATTAGTTAGAAAGAATGGTATTGGATTCCTAACAAAAATAGCACTAAAAAAAGCCGCTTCTCAGCGGCTTTCTATTCTTTTTTCAACGTTAACTGTTGATTACTTTGCTTCTGCAACTACTTCGAAAGGAAGGTCA
>CAWUKP010000365.1:0-2560 GCA_963922975.1 uncultured Spongiivirga sp.
TACTGCGCCTAATTCGAGTATTATTGAAGGATGCAATGGAAAATTCCTTCGATTAAAAAAATAAGTCTACTAAGCGCTTTGCGAATCATTTTGGTACTGGTAGGTCTTATTGTAGTCTTGTTTAATGATTCGCTTGGGAAGCTGGAAGGGTTTATCGAATTTCTTTTGCTGTACTTCATCGTGGTATGCGTGGCTGTTATTCATTGGGTTTTTGTCAACGTTAAATTCATTATGAATCTGAGGAACGAGAAGACCAAAACAGAATTGCTGCACTTGCAATCTCAAGTAAATCCGCATTTTTTCTTTAATATGTTGAACAACCTCTATGGTTTGGTAGACAGAGACAGTGAAAAGGCAAAATTGTTGATTTTGAAATTGTCCGATATGATGCGTTACAGCATTTACAAAGGACAGGAATCGCATGTGACCCTTGAAGAAGAAATAGAATTCATTAGGAATTATATTGAACTACACCGCATGCGTTATCAGAAGGAGATCCACATTCGCTTTGATGTCAATGTGCCCAATAAGCAATTGAAGATAAGTCCGCTACTATTTATTATTTTGGTTGAAAATGCATTCAAGCATGGGGTAGAAACACTGCGAAACAAAGCGTATGTGCATATTTGGATTAGCGCGAAAGAAAATACGGTTGCGTTAAAGGTTGAAAACAATTTTGACGAAGAAGAATCGACCCCAAGTGGGATAGGATTACAGAACTTGCGCAGAAGATTAGAATTGATGTATCCCAAAAAACATCAGCTGCTCACAAAAGCCGAAGGTAATGTGTATACAGCTGAATTGAATTTACACCTATGATTTCCTATATCATCATAGACGACGAATCTGTGGCGCACGATATCATCAAAGGATATGGTGATGCACTCCCCTACATGAAGTTGGCACATCAGTGCTATGATGCCATCGAAGCGATGGATTATCTCCGTAACCACAAGGTAGATCTGATGTTTTTAGACTTGAACATGCCCAAACTTAAGGGCTTTGATTTTCTGAAGTCGTTACAACATTCACCTAAGGTAATCGTCACTTCTGCCTATCAAGAATACGCCCTGGAAGGCTACGAACTCAATGTGGTGGATTACCTGCTGAAGCCCTTCAGTTTTGAACGTTTTGTCCAGGCCATCAACAAGTTGGAACAGAATACAGATATTCAAGAGGTTTCCAATGTACGAGTTTCAGAAGAAGACCGTCTGTTTTTGCGCTCAAACAAAAAATACATTCAAGTGAAAACAGACGATATCTTATTTATTGAGGCTATTGGAAATTACATCAAAGTAGTTACCAAAGACGCGGAAGTTCAGGTGAGGGAGAAAATATCCAGCATTCTTAGTCTGCTTCCTGAAAACGATTTTCTTCAGGTGCACAAGTCTTTCATAGTTGCCAAAAAGCATATTAAGGAAGTGGAAGGCAATAGAATATTCATTAGCGACTCTGTGGTGCCTGTAGGAAAGACCTATAAGCTGAATTTGCATAAACTATTCGAGTAATAATACCCTAGGATATGAATTACTCCCCTCCTGTGGTTTAAAACAGCCGTATGCGCTGCAACAAAAAAAGCCTCTCGTTCCGAAAGGCCTTTTTACGTTGAATCCTGTGCATGCGACTTAGGCTTCCACTTCGTGTGCTTGCCGTTTTTCATAGATCTTTTCGATCATATCAGGCACTTTTTCAAAAGCTGCCGAAAGCCCATGAGCCTTGCCCGCTTCGATAAAGCTGATCTCGTCGCCTTTGGTGACTAAAAATCCAATGGGCTCAATACCAAGTCCGCCGCCGCCGCCCATGCCTTGGCCTTTTCGCGTCTTGGTCTTTACTTCAGAGCCTTCACCGCCACCAGAGCCGAAGCCCATGCCTACACGAATCAGCGGTACACAGGTGAATTCTCCCAAAACAAACTGTTCCCCAATGACGGTTTCAGTCTTGGCTTCCGACTTCATAAAATCGGTAATCTTCGCTAGTAAATCTTCGAAATGTAGTTCCATAACGTTTACTTTTTAAGGTTAATGAATGAGGTGATTATATGAATGGGTCGATTGTGCACTTCGAGCAACAATCGATTGCTTCCTTCAAAATTGATTTGAAAACCGCCAACGTAATAATCCATCAGCGCAAAGGCAGGATATAAACGTGCATTCAAGACACAATCGCCTGTGTCCAACTTCCAGAGAAATCGCTTTACCTGAAAGGTTTTCAGCAAGCGCCATAACAGTTGGAAGTTGAAGCGCGACGGTTTCTTTTCGCGTTTTTTCGGCTTCGGTGTATGAGCGGTTATACGCTTTCGCTTTCTACGGTTGACCCACTTATCAATTGGATCGATGTCAAATTGATAGAACCCAATCCGTATCCGAATTCTAATGAGTGTTTCTTCATCGGGTTCTACCCTAGCCCACGCCAACCCTTTGAGACGCAGTTCGTAGGTATTTGTAAGAGTGTCAATGGTAAGAATAATCGGAACCCACAACAAGGCAACCAATATCAGCACCAAGACCACTATCAAAAGCACCCAACCCATAGCTGTCAATTTCAACTGATAAGATAGGAA
>CAWUKP010000366.1:0-2510 GCA_963922975.1 uncultured Spongiivirga sp.
AAATCTGGATTTTGAAGGCATCCCTGTCTGTATTGAAGCGTCTTCACAGGAAGATTTGGCCATCCTACGAAAACTGGCCGAACAAGTAAGCCGCGAAGTACAGATGATTAACAGCGACCAACGAAGAACATTACATCTCGCGGCCGTTTTCGCCAATAACTTTAGCAACCACTTGTTTGCCAAGGCCTATCAAATTTTAGAAAAAGAAGGTCTTCCCTTTTCCTTGTTACAACCACTGATTGCAGAGACCGTTGCCAAGCTGGATGACATGAATCCGGTAGACGCACAAACGGGGCCTGCTAAGAGAAACGACCAGAAAACCATTGAAAAACACTTAGATTTGCTGAGCGATCCTATGGATAGCGCTTTGTACGAAACCTTAACGCATTCTATTTTTTTGACATCACATGGAGGAAAAAAGTTATAAAGAATATTTAGAGGATATCACCACTTTTGTCTTTGACGTAGACGGAGTGCTTACCGATGGCAATCTCATGATCACTACTGATGGCCAAATGTACCGCACCATGAATACCAAAGATGGCTATGCCTTAAAAACCGCGCTGAAGAAAGGATACAAGATCTGCATCATTTCAGGCGGTACGAATGAAGGTGTTCGCAGTCGCCTAAGAGCCTTGGGAATAACAGATATTCACCTGGGCGCCCATGTGAAAGCGGAGGTTTTAGAAGAATATTTTGAGCTCTACCAAATCAAGCCTGAAAACACACTCTACATGGGTGATGATATCCCTGACGTGCCAGCCATGGGTATGGTCGGACTGCCTACTTGCCCAAACGATGCGGTTACTGAGGTGAAAGCCCATGTGAAATACATCTCCCATAAAAAAGGAGGCAACGGCTGTGTACGTGATGTCATTGAACAAGTAATGAAAGTGCAGGGTACCTGGGACCATGACTTCGACGCAGCCAACGCTTAATGTAATTCTTGTTGATGGGCGCTTTCTTCAAACTCATACGTTTCCAGAATTTATTGATGATTGCGGGATGTCAGTGCATTCTCAAAATGTTTGTGATTGAACCCATGCTACCCGATTCAGCACTGAATTACGCCGAATTTGGTCTGCTCATTCTCGCCACACTCTGCATCGCCGGAGCAGGATATATCATCAATGATATTGAAGATGTGAAAGCAGACGAGATCAACAAACCAGAACGCGCCATTGTTGGGATAAAAATCAAGGAACGCTACGCTTTTATGGCGTATTTGATCTTGAATGTTCTAGGAGTGGTTTTAGGCCTCTTCATCGCGAATTTGGTAGGCAACAAAAGCTTAGCCATCCTTTTTGTGGTTTTCTCTGGCCTACTCTATTTATACGCCACCCAACTCAAAGGAGTGCTTATTATTGGAAATCTGTTGGTTTCACTTTTAGTGGCGTTGTCCTTGATCATTGTGGGCGTATGCGATGTTTCACCAGTGCAACAACTAGATAATCTCTCGCAAACCCTAAGAATATTCAAAATCATATATGCCTATGCACTTTTTGCTTTTCTGGTGAATTTCGTCAGGGAAATTGTCAAGGATATTGAAGATGTGGAAGGCGATCATGTAGCGGGCCTGCAAAGTTTGCCCATCGTGCTGGGGCGCCAGCGTGCCGTTAGAGTAAGTGCTGCTTTGGCCATTCTTACCAGTTTGGTGGTCTTCGGATTTGTATACACCTTCGTCTACGAAGAACCTTTGGCCGTCGTCTACGCCCTTGTGGCCGTAATTGGTCCGTTATGGCTATTTTCATTTAAAGCCTGGCAAGCTGACGTCGTGAAAGAAATGAGCAGTTTGAGTACCATGCTCAAGTTTATCATGCTTTCTGGCATGCTCTCCATTGTTGTTTTTTACTACCTCTTCAAAAACTAAGGAATCCCTTATGCTAGCACACCACCTTCAAGATCATCACATCATTTTAGCCTCGGGATCGCCTAGGCGACAGCAATTTCTAAAGGACCTACATATTCCTTTCGAGATTCGGCTTAAACCCGTAGATGAAGTATATCCAGACACACTTGCAGCCCATGAAATCTCGGACTATTTGGCGAAGCTGAAGGCCGTTCCCTTTCAAAACGAATTGAAGCCAAAAGATATCCTCATTACATCGGATACCATCGTTTGGCATCAAGAAAAAGCACTCGGCAAACCGAAGGACGCGCAAGAAGCTTTTGAAATGATTCAATCCATGTCTGGTCAAAGTCATGAAGTGTTCACTTCTATCTGTTTGACTAGTGACCAACAACAAAAAGTAGTTCATGAGCAGACCACGGTGCACTTCAAGGAATTCACCAAAGAAGAAATTGATTTCTACATTGAGCATTACCAACCTTACGACAAAGCGGGTGCGTATGGTATTCAAGAATGGATTGGCAACATTGGTGTGACAAAGATTCAGGGCTCTTATGTGAATGTGATGGGCATGCCCGTACACCTTCTATACAAAACGTTAATAGAATTCACTTCCTAGCTGGTTTTCAGTATTTTTACTCGAAAATTTATGACCATGAAA
>CAWUKP010000367.1:0-2492 GCA_963922975.1 uncultured Spongiivirga sp.
TGAACACCATTGGAGGCGATGTGTTGGCAGGCCTGAACAAGGCCGTAGACTTGGCAGAGAAAGAATACGAAGCCCTAGTGGTGGGTAACCAAGGAGCCAACTTCTCTGTGGGTGCCAACATCGGTATGATCTTCATGCTTGCCGCAGAACAGGAATACGATGAGCTCAACATGGCCGTCAAGTACTTCCAGGATACCATGATGCGTATGCGTTATTCTGCCATTCCAGTAGTTTCCGCACCTCATGGGATGGCCTTAGGTGGTGCTTGTGAACTTTCCATGCATGCGGATAAAGTGGTGGCTGCCGCCGAAACCTATATCGGCTTGGTAGAATTTGGTGTGGGTGTCATTCCTGGCGGAGCAGGCTCTAAAGAAATGACCTTGCGTGCTTCGGATACCTTCCGCAAAGGGGATGTAGAGCTGAATGTGCTCCAAGAGTATTTCCTAACCATCGGAATGGCCAAAGTAGCGACCTCAGCATATGAGGCCTTTGACCTTGGAATTTTCCAGAAAGGAAAAGATGTGGTCGTGGTCAATAGAGACCGACAGATCGCAGAGGCCAAAAAGCATGCCTTACTCATGGCTGAAGCTGGTTACACCCAAAAACCCGAGCGTACAGATGTGAAAGTACTAGGTAAGCAGGCCTTGGGTATGTTTTTAGTGGGAACGGATTCTATGGAGGCGAGCCACTACATTTCCGAACACGACAAGAAGATCGCCAACAAACTAGCTTATGTGATGGCTGGAGGCGACCTTTCTGAACCTACAAAGGTCAGCGAACGTTATTTGCTCGACCTAGAACGTGAAGCGTTTATGTCGCTTTGTACCGAAAGAAAAACTCTGGAACGCATCCAGCATATGTTAAAGACGGGCAAGCCGTTGAGAAACTAGAAACAAGACAGAAGAGCCAAGACAAATCTTGATTCTTGGTTCTTGAATCTAAAATCTTAAAAAATGAAAACCGCATATATCGTAAAAGGCTATAGAACTGCCGTAGGAAAAGCACCAAGAGGACTCTTCCGCTTTAAGAGAGCCGACGAATTGGCCGCCGAGACCATCGAATACATGATGAAAGAACTTCCTGACTTCGATAAGAAGAGGATCGACGACGTCATCGTTGGAAACGCAATGCCAGAGGGTTCACAAGGACTGAATATGGCGCGCTTGATCTCCTTGATGGGTCTTGATATTGTAGACGTTCCTGGTGTGACGGTGAATCGCTTTTGTTCTTCTGGACTAGAGACCATCGGAATGGCTGTAGCCAAAATCCAATCGGGCATGGCAGACTGCATTATTGCAGGGGGCTCAGAGAGCATGAGTTCTGTACCCATGACGGGCTTCAAACCCGAACTAAACTACGACATCGTCAAGTCGGGACATGAAGATTATTATTGGGGAATGGGAAATACTGCGGAAGCAGTGGCCAACGAATTCAACGTATCGCGGGAAGATCAGGATGAATTCGCCTACCATTCACACATGAAAGCGTTAAAGGCTCAAGCCGAAGATCGTTTTCAAGATCAGATCGTTCCTATTGAAGTCGAGCAGACTTTTATTGATGACCATGGTAAAAAAGCAAGTAATAAGTATACCGTCACCAAAGACGAAGGCCCGAGAAAAGGGACAAGTATCGAAGCGCTAGCAAAGCTACGACCTGTCTTTGCACAAGGAGGAAGCGTTACCGCAGGTAATTCTTCTCAGATGAGTGACGGAGCCGCTTTTGTATTGGTGATGAGTGAAGAAATGGTCAAAGAACTCAATCTAGAACCCATTGCTCGCTTGGTGAGCTATGCGGCGGCCGGTGTTCCTCCAAGAATTATGGGAATCGGACCTGTAGCGGCCATTCCAAAAGCACTGAAGCAAGCGGGTATGAAACAAGAGGCCGTCGAATTGATTGAGCTGAACGAAGCCTTTGCCTCGCAATCACTTGCTGTAATGAGAGAACTTGATCTAAACCAAGACATCGTGAACGTAAATGGAGGTGCCATTGCGTTAGGTCATCCACTAGGATGTACTGGAGCAAAACTATCGGTGCAACTTTTTGATGAGATGCGCAAGCGTAACATGCAAGGGAAACACGGTATGGTGACCATGTGCGTGGGAACAGGTCAGGGCGCCGCAGGGATTTTTGAATTCCTTAACTAGAGCTAAGAAAAAAGAATAAAGACCTAAGACTAAATTGGTGAAAAGGCATAATTATAAGAATTTAAAAATCTGGAATCTTGGTCTCGACATTGCCAATGATATATCAGATATTTTAATTTCTTTCCCAAAACATGAAATCTATGACCTCAGTTCCCAATTGAGTAGATGTTCCATTTCAATGCCCAGTAATATTGCCGAAGGCTCCGCCAGAACCGATCGGTCTTTCAAGCATTTTTTAGATATTTCTTTAGGTTCTTCTTTTGAATTGATAACGCAGTTACTTATTGCAAAGCATCGAAAATATATTGACATTAAAACTTATAATATGCTGGAGGAAAAAATCGAGGA
>CAWUKP010000368.1:0-2490 GCA_963922975.1 uncultured Spongiivirga sp.
CTGTTGGTGATCGCGTTGTGCAAGCAGTTCATCTTTGTATTGCCTGTCCAATAGAAGTCAGGGAGCTTTTGGGTATTCTCTAATTCATTCTTCTCGGCATAGGCAGGCATTTCTTTCCAATAAATACCGCGCATGAATTCGCGCCAGCCAATAATTTGTCGCACAAAGCCCTCTACTTGGGAGATATCCACATTGGTACGTCCGTCTTCGTAGCGATCAATGACAGCTTCTACCACTTCTTTAGGCGAAAGCATTTTACTGTTCATGGCGAATGATAAGCGCGAGTGGAATAGATTGACTTGTTGTGTATGCATCGCATCTTGGTAATCACCGAAATGAACAAGCAACTCTTTACAGAAATAGTCTAACTGCTCAAGGCATTCTTCTCGTGAAGTAGGATATTCAAAATGCTGCGCGTCGATTTTCCCAATGGTTTGTATTCCTGCGGCTTCAATCTCCTCGAACAATTCAGAAACGTCTTTTTGGAGATCAAAATGCGGAGGAATACTTGGCTCACCCTTCCATTTCTTGCGATTGCTTTTGTCGTAGTTCCATTGGCCACCTTCCGGCTGATCGCCCTTCATTAGTAGATCATATTTCTTTCGCATATCACGGTAGAAGTATTCCATCACCATTTGCTTCTTTCCTTCAAAAAAAGAAGCTAGGTCATCGCGCTGGGTCATAAAATGCTCTGTGTCGAAGGCTTGCGTGTCGATATCCAAATCCCGGCAGTACTTTTTGAGCTGTTCGTCTAAGCGATACTCGTCAGGTAGTTGGTACTCGAAACGTTCTATGTCATGCGTTTCGATGAGTTGGGTAAGATTATCAGTAAGACTTTGAGTATTGTCTTTATCGTTGATCTTCAGATAAGTAATGGTATGTCCTTTGTCTTTTAGCGCTTGTGAAAATTCACGCATACTGGCAAAAAAGGCCACTATTTTTTGAATGTGGTGCGTAACATAGTCCGTCTCCTGCCGCATTTCCATCATGACATAGTGTATGGTATCGTCCACCTCAGAAAACCATGAGTGCTGACTGTTTAATTGATCGCCCAATAAAAGTCGCAAGGTCTTCATCTAAAAGAGTGTTTGTTGTAACCAGGTTTTCTGAAAGCGTCCATTGCCGTCGTAGCGCTCAGCCTGGGAGTTTACATTGAATTTGCGATCTCTAGGATCGTTTCCTACACCAGCCACGTACATCCAATTGCCGTAATTGCTATGGACATCGTAATCGAGAAGCATAGATTCAAAGTAGGCTGCGCCAAGGCGCCAGTCCAGCAGCAGGTCTTTGGCGAAATAACTCGCTACATTCTGCCGCCCTCGGTTGCTCATCCACCCTGTATGTTTGAGTTCTAGCATGTTGGCATTGACAAAGTCTGAGGCCGTTTCTCCATCAATCCATTGCCGTACTAAGTGGGGGTCCGTTTTCCACTCGTATTCTTTTTCAAGAATTCCTCCAATTTTAAAAATGTGGTTTCCGTTTTTGAGGGAAACATATTTGAAATAATCACGCCAGATCAATTCGAAAATCAACCAATAGGTAGATACATTTTTAGTAATCTCTTTTTCATACAGACGCACACGTTCGTGAATGGTTCTCGCTGAAATGCTCCCGTTGGCCAGCCAGGGCGAAAATTTAGAGCTATAATCCGTTCCCACTAGGCCGTTGCGCGTGTTTTTGTAGTATGAAAGCTTTTTGGAATCCCAGAAATAGTAGTCCAGACGTTCTAAGGCTGCGTGTTCACCACCGTAAAAGGGAAAGGCAGATCGTGTATCTCTATCAAATGCTTCTAATCCTAGGTCTTTTATGGTTGGAAGCTCAGTGTGAAGTTCTAAGCGATTTGTTGTGGGAAGTCTTGTTGGCTTTGGAAGTGGCGGCCGAACACTCGACAGCTTTTCGCATTTCTTACGAAAACCAGTAAACACTTTGGGTATGTTCTCGATTTCGTAGGGAATATCTTCCGGGTGAAAAAGGAATTGGTCATAGACTTCATGGAACGACAACGCAGTATCTACTGCATTTTGCACACGCTCTAATACGTTCGTTTCTTCAGTGGTCCATTCTTTTTGGAGATAGATGTCGCTTACCGAGAATGCTGTCGCAAGTTTGGGAAACACCGCTTCAGGTTTATCACAATAGGTGAGCAGTGTAATATTGAGCATGCTTAAATTGGCACGCAGATTTTCAAGTGATTCCAGCAGAAATTGAGCTCTGAACTTTTCCGTTTTCTTAAATCCAAAACGATCTTCTTCAAAGTTTCTAGGGTCAAAACAATATACAGCAACCACCCGATTGCCACTGGCTATGGCATTGGTCAAAGAAGTGTTATCCGCAACGCGTAAGTCATTACGGAACCATACTAAGCTTGTTGTTTGTTGGTGCGACATCGTTTGCTGCAGTATTTCACCTCTTCCCAATCTTTCTCCCATTTTTTGCGCCATGTAAAGGGGCGCTCGCAAACAGGACAAACTTTGGTGGGGAGGTGTTGCT
>CAWUKP010000369.1:0-2483 GCA_963922975.1 uncultured Spongiivirga sp.
TCGAGCCATGTTGGATAACAATACCAAAATGGTGTTTATCACCGCTGGTATGGGCGGTGGTACAGGAACTGGTGCGGCTCCTGTGGTTGCCAAGATCGCAAAAGAGATGGACATCCTTACTGTTGGTATCGTTACCAGTCCTTTTTCCTTTGAAGGCAAAGTGCGAAACGATCAGGCGGGCATCGGCGTAGAGAATCTCCGTCGCCATGTAGATTCGCTTGTGGTGATCAACAACAACAAACTGCGGGAAGTATACGGAAACCTCGGATTTAAAGCTGGTTTTTCTAAGGCAGATGAAGTACTTTCCACGGCCGCCAGAGGGATTGCGGAAGTTATTACGCACCATTATACTCAGAACATTGACTTGCGCGATGCCAAGACTGTACTCTCTAACAGCGGAACGGCCATCATGGGCTCGGCAACTGCTGTGGGTGATAATCGTGCGCAAGAGGCCATCGTCAAGGCGCTGGATTCGCCTTTATTGAACGATAATAAAATTACAGGTGCCAAAAACGTACTATTGCTCATCGTTTCTGGTTCTGAAGAGATTACTATCGACGAAATTGGCGAGATCAATGACCACATTCAAACCGAAGCTGGCAACAGTGCCAATATCATCATGGGTGTGGGTGAAGACGAAGATTTAGGAGAGGCGATTGCCGTAACGGTGATTGCTACTGGTTTTGATGTCGATCAACAGCATGAAATTATCAATACGGAGGCCAAAAAAATCATTCATACGCTTGAAGAAGAACAAGCAGCCACCCAAAGCCTCACTCCGAAGAAATCATTCAGTAATCTCCGTGATATTGAAGTTAATGAGCCACAGCAAATAAAAGCCGAAGAAGAGACCATTCGGCATACCTTGGTAGACGATGAGGCCGAACTCAGCTTGATTCCAACTACTGAATTGATCAAGAACATGGATGTGATCTACGACGAGGTTCAGGCAGAAATCGTGGAAAGCGACGAATTCATTATTACCACAAAGAATATCATGGATATCGAGGTGGTGGATGCTGAAGAGGTAGTAGCTGAGAAGTCGCAAATTACGCTGGCCTTTGATATGCCTTTGCAGGAAAAGGAAGAACAAGCAAATACGGTAGTGTTTGAGTTGTCTGAAGAAACCAAAGAGATGCAGGTGAACGAACCTATTGAGATCATTCCAGTTACTGAAGTAGATACTGGCGGGGTAACACGCTACAGTTTGGACGATTATATGGAAGGCGAAAAACAAAAAGGAGCAACCCAACCAGACGAGCAGGAAGTAGAAGTGGTTGAAGACGAGTTGGTCTTTGAAAAGAAGACGCTAGCGCCCGCAGAAGAAGAAGCGAATGATGAGGAAGTAGATCCTTTCAACCAGACCATTGAAGAAAGCCTTCGCAGTCGCGCCAATGAACGCCGCAAAACGCTCAAAGAATTCAATTATAAGTTCAGAAATAATATGTCTGCGCGTATCGATGAAATCGAAAAACAGCCCGCCTATAAGCGTGCTGGCGTTGAATTGGATGAAGCCACGGAAGAAGAAACAGGATCGCGCATGTCGGTCAGCACGGACAGTAATGACGACATTCAACTACGCAGCAACAATTCGTTTTTGCACGACAACGTCGATTAGTCACCTACTTTGTTTTAACCACAAAGTCCATTCGTAACCAAATCACGGATGGGCTTTTTTTGCATTTTGGGATTGCGTATCTTCGCTGCGCTAATTTGAAATGAAATGAGCTTACAAAACGAGATAACGAGCGCCATGAAAGAGGCAATGAAATCGAAAGATACGGTAGCCTTAGAATCGTTACGCGCCATCAAATCAGCTATTATTTTGGCCAAAACGGAAGCAGGAGCTGCGGAAGAATTGACCGAAGCCCAAGAGATGAAAATCTTACAAAAGCTCGTGAAACAGCGCAAAGACAGTGCTGCCATTTTTAGTGAGCAGGGTCGCGACGATCTTGCGAAGCCTGAGCTCGAGCAAGCTGCAGTGATCGAACGATTTTTACCTGAGCCACTCACCGAAGCCGAAATTGAGAAGGTGGTGGTAGCCGTTATCGATCAAACAGGTGCTGAAGGCATGAAAGATATGGGCAAAGTGATGGGCATGGTCAGCAAGGAATTGGCGGGTCAAGCTGATGGGAAGACAATTTCGGCCATAGTTCGCGCTAAATTAGCATAGTCAAAATAGTACGGCCCCGTAGTTCAACTGGATAGAATATCAGATTTCGGCTCTGAGGGTTGAGGGTTCGAATCCTTCCGGGGTCACGAATGAATCAAAAAAGATTCAAGATCAAGCGAGTTTCAAAATGAAGCTCGCTTCTTTTTTGAAACGAATCTTGGGATTGTTTTTTGATTCTCAAGGCGGAGCCTTGTAAGGATGTGAGCATAGCGAACAATCCTTGTTTCTGTCGCGGAGCTCTACTTAGTGGTAGGCAGCCTTGTAAGGATGTGAGCATAGCGAACAATCCTTGTTTCTGTCGCGGAGCTCT
>CAWUKP010000370.1:0-2476 GCA_963922975.1 uncultured Spongiivirga sp.
TAAGGTGAAATTCTCCTCGATGTTGTAGAATACGTTGTACAGATTGTCATGAGAATAGAAAACCTGATAGTAGGCATGCGACACTCCAGCTAATCTTTTTAATTTGGCAATATCCGCCTCCATTCGCAAGGTGTCTAGTGCTTGGCCGGGCTTTACTTTGGCTAGATTGCGCACAAAAGAAGTACGCATTTTTTTATTGCCCTGTACTTTTAGGTCAAATACAATCGCTTCTTGAGCATAACCAAAGAAGCAGGCCCCAAAAAAAATAGAAATCCAAAATATTCTAGTGACTGAGGTAATGCTGCCTAACCACTTGCTCAGCAGGTTTATTCTGTGGGGTGAAGAAAGGATCATCGAGGCCACCTACGTTGTCGTGATTGTCAAACCATTTCCAAAGAAAACCACCAGCAAACCAGTTTTCTTGCCAAAACTCGTCGAAGAGCGCAGCCAGCCCATTGCTTTGGGCTTCCAAATCCACATCTCTTTTATTATGGTCGCTATTCCACGGTTCTTTTCCTGCATAGCTGGTGCTTCTGTAGCCGTATTCTGTGAAAAGGATTTCTTTATCTGTTCGTTCGGAAAGTGCTTTGAGTGCCGCTTTATGTGCCTGCCAACCTTCTTTGAACTCTGCAATGGTTGGGGTTTTCTCTTTCGACAGCGGGAAATAGGCGTCTACTCCCACAAAATCAAGCGCTTCCCAAAAAGGCACTTTCTCAAAAGTGTCCCAGTTTTCTGCATAAGTCAACTTTCCGGGGTAGACCTTACGTACTTTCGCGATCAATTTTTTCCAAAAGGCTGGTCGTGCCATCACAAATTTGTTCAACTCGGTACCCATGCAGAACATTTCGGCCTTGGTATCTCTGGCCACTTGTGCAAATTCTAGGATGAATTTTTCATATTCCGTTTCAAAAGCCTTCCAATCAGCTTCACTTTCCATGTTGATCGTACCAGTAAACTCACCGTGCCACACCCAAATTTGAGGCTTGATCATCACTTTGATGCCTTGGTCATGAAAGTATTTAGCAGTACTTGTAACGCCTTCTGTGCGTTCTCCCCACCATTGTCTGGGTTCATTAAATCGAACTTTTGGGGAATGTATATTTCGCATGAATCCGAAGGGCATTAAGCATACCCAATTGGCGTTGACATTGGCAACAGGAGCAGTTCGCTGCTTGGCAATTTCATCAGGTCCGCCAACAAAACTGATCCCATTGATCATTCGTCGCTGACCCGCACAGGAAAACTGAATAATGCAAAGGAGAAGAAGCCAACATCGTTTCATCGGAATGGAGATTTTGACTTCTAAAATACCCCATTCCTAAAAAACCGCTCTTAATCCGATGTTAAAAGTCTCTCCTAGCCCAGTATTCGTGCCTCGTACAAAGTTGGTATACAAACCTTCAATATTGAGTTCTTTGGTCAATTGGTACTTCAAGCCGCCGCCTAGAGCCGTGAAATCTTGTTCAAAATCGCTTCCAAGGTCTAATAGTTGCGAATGTTGTGCTAAGGCCAAGACGGTAAACTTCGAACTAGGAAAGTAACTCAAGAATACACCTGGGGTCAGGCGTAAACTATTGTTGGCGAAGCTTTTCTCTTCATCCCCAAAATTCAGTTCCGAATTCAACTCCGTAAACAACTGCCAATCGCCGCCCGCAAAAGTGTGATCATAAAAGAAACGATTCTGCCAGATAAAACCATTCTGATCTAGAAATACCCCCTGATTTTCATTAATGTCGGCAAAATCTTCGCTTTCATTATCTACCAATGGAATGAAGATGGAAGACTGGATAGAAAAGTTGCCTACATTTTTGAAGGGAACAAATTTGATGGAGGGCGCAATGGATGTAAAGCCAGATCGCGCCGTTCCGAATTCGCCGTCAAACTGAAAGACCTCCAAAGCACCGCGATCGGCCACCACGTTGGAACGAAACTCTAGGATCAACCCCAAATTGACGCGCTTGCTGTCTGAGATTCCTGTGTAGACCTCAAGTGTTGAGGTAAAAAAGGTCTGTCTCGGTTCACGTCCTTCCGAAAAGGTGCTTTCCGTCTGAGTATACAGATTATTGAACCATTTGAAGTCATACTGTCCTTTCCCAATGAGCTTGGAAGGCGTCAAGGTTTGAATGACCGACCCTGTTTGATCGTCATCTTGCGCGTAGGTCATAAGAGTCCCGAACGCCAGTAGTAGCGTATAAATTTTCTTTTTCATAATATGGGTGTTAGTGTTTGGTATTTTATTTTGAATTCAGGCGCCAGTCGTAGGCGTAGTATGAAGTCTTGTAATTGTTTGGAATCGGTGTTTCACGGTATTTGTTGGCAAACTCAATCAAGGTTTGGCCATTTTTGGTGAAGTCTTCGTTGTACCATTCCATAATCTGGGAAAATTGCACGCGCTTTTTCTTCGTGTTTACTTTGAGAAAAGAAGGATTATTCAGCGCCAAACTTGTCTGTTGGGTGAGCAAACGATCTAAATTAG
>CAWUKP010000371.1:0-2475 GCA_963922975.1 uncultured Spongiivirga sp.
GTGGAGTATCGACGGCGGTCATTTGACCCCTACCATGAAGATGAAGCGTAAGGTGATCAAAGAAATCTACAAAGACCTTTACAACAAGATCTACGAGCATCCTGCCTAGCAATAGTTGAACAAAAACTTTATGAACTCCTCAAAAATTGAGGAGTTTTTTTATGGCTTTCACCCGACTTCTACCCTTCCTCTGAGGAATTCGTAGCAAAACACATATTTATTATGCATGCATAATAAATTTTTGTATATTTGAGCCAATCAATTTTCACATGCAAGACAAAACAATCGATTACGTTTTACGCGCCACCTGGCAGGCGGTTGTTAAAATGTACAACGAAGAGGCTTCCAAATTCGATACCACCATGGCAACTGGTTTTGCGCTCTTAAGTATCGATCCCGATGAAGGAATTCCTTCTACAGCACTTGGTCCACGAATGGGTATGGAAGCTACAAGTCTCTCCAGAACGCTTAAATCCATGGAAGAAAGAGGGCTCATCGAACGTAAACCTAACCCAAACGACGGGCGAAGCGTACTTATTCACTTAACACCTTTTGGCAAGGAAAAACGCGAAGTCTCTAAAGAAGTCGTATTGCGATTTAATGAAACGGTTCGGGAGCATGTTTCTGAAACAGAACTCAACAATTTCTACAAAGTAACGGAGGTGATTAACGAACTTATCTCCGGTAAGAAAATATACAGTAACGAAACCATCACTAATTAATGCTTTTTTCGGAATGAAAAGACGAATCAAAAAAGTAGCAGTAGTAGGTTCAGGCATCATGGGAAGTGGCATCGCGTGCCATTTCGCAAATATTGGCGCCGACGTCCTCTTGCTCGATATTGTTCCTAGAGAACTCAACGATAAGGAAAAGGCCAAAGGGCTTACCCTCGAAGATAAAGTAGTCCGTAACCGCATGGTCAACGACAATCTTACAGCCGCCCTGAAGTCTAAGCCCTCTCCTATTTATCATCAAAATTTCGCCAATCGTATCAAAACGGGCAATCTCGAAGACGATATTGCCAAGGTTAAAGATGTGGATTGGATTATTGAAGTGGTTGTTGAGCGCTTAGATATCAAACAAAAGGTCTTTGCGCAATTGGAAAAGCACCGTACCCCGGGCACACTCATCACTTCAAATACCTCTGGAATTCCTATTGCCTTCATGAACGAAGGTCGCAGTGAAGATTTTCGACAGCATTTTGCCGTTACGCACTTCTTCAACCCGCCTCGTTATCTAAAGCTTTTTGAAGTGATCCCAGGCCCCGACTGCAAGCAAGAAATTACAGATTTCTTGATGATGTACGGTGAAAAATTCTTGGGCAAGACTTCTGTATTGGCCAAAGATACTCCTGCCTTTATCGGAAACCGCATTGGTATTTTCGGAATCCAAAGCTTGTTTCACCAAGTGAAAGACATGGGCTTGACGGTGGAGGAAGTCGACAAACTAACAGGTCCTGTCATTGGCCGACCCAAATCGGCTACCTTCCGAACGGTGGATGTGGTTGGATTAGACACCTTGGTTCATGTAGCGAATGGTATTTATGAGAATTGCCCAGACGACGAAGCACACGACCTTTTTAAGCTGCCAGATTTCATCAATCACATGATGGAAAATAAATGGTTGGGAAGCAAAACGAAACAAGGTTTTTATAAAAAGGTGGTAGACGAAAACGGAAAGAAACAATTCCTATCTCTTGATCTCAATACCTTAGAATATACCCCTAGTCAGAAGGCCAAGTTTGCCACGCTAGAATTGACGAAGACCATTGACAATGTGTTGGAACGGTTCCCAGTCTTGGTGAACGGAAAAGATAAGGCCGGTGAATTCTACCGAAAGAATTTCGCCGCGATGTTCGCCTACGTACAAAACCGTATTCCTGAAATCTCTGACGAATTATACCGCATTGATGATGCCATGAAAGCCGGTTTTGGGTGGGAAAACGGTCCCTTTGAAATTTGGGATGCCGTCGGCGTCGAAAAAGGTATTGAGCTCATGAAAGCGGAAGGCAAAGAACCTGCTGCTTGGGTGTCCGAGATGCTCGCCGCTGGTAACACTTCTTTCTATACGGTTCATGACGGTGCCACGCACTACTATGACATTCCAGCGAAGAAACAGCTCAAAAAGCCTGGGCAGGATGCCTTTATCATCCTAGATAATATCCGCGAAACCAAAACCATTTGGAAAAACAGCGGAACTTGCATCCAGGATTTGGGCGATGGCGTACTCAATGTAGAATTCCGCTCCAAAATGAACACCATTGGAGGCGATGTGCTAGCAGGCCTTAACAAGGCCGTAGACTTGGCAGAGAAGGAGTACGAGGCCCTCGTGGTGGGTAACCAAGGGGCTAACTTCTCTGTGGGTGCCAACATCGGCATGATCTTTATGCTGGCCGCAGAACAAGAATACGATGAGCTCAATATGGCCGTCAAGTACTTCCAGGATACCATGATGCGTATGCGTTATTCTGCCATT
>CAWUKP010000372.1:0-2474 GCA_963922975.1 uncultured Spongiivirga sp.
GAGGTGTCTCAGAAAGTGACGGTCATCCGAAAGGAAAAAAAGGCCAAGAAGCAGAAGGAAGTTACCAAGCCAAAACCTCAGCCCAATTTCAAGGTGGGTGATCGTGTGCGTATGTACGACGGCAAAGCTGTGGGCAGCATTGATGCTATTGAAAAGCGCAAAGCCATTGTAAATTACGGACTGTTTACTACCAATGTGAGTCTTGAACAATTAGAGCTGGTAGAGGCCAAAAAGTAACACTACTCGCACTCAATACGATTTGAGGTCTTCATAAAGATATTTGCCAGTGAGTTGTAAATCATCGAGCGTGGCATTGGTGAAATAACTACTGCGTTTGCTGGAAAATTTAAGCCCTTCTACCACTTGCATTTCATCAAAAACAATGACGCTATAACGTTGATTGTGCAACACCAAATAACCTAGCAGGTCAAATTGGTCGGCATCGAAATAAAACGTCCACACATCCTCTGAATCCGGATAACGAATCTGCACCGCATGCGCTTCTTCCTCCAGAAACTTTTGTTTTCCTAAGTATTTCTTTTTGGCAAAAGCTTCTTTGAGCAAAAAGGGTTGAAAGAATACAAACCGTGCTGCAAACAAAGCACTTTTCGTCTGGGTAATTCCTTCCTGATCTGTTATCAAAGAATCGTTGACAAATTTCGTAATAGTTCCTGCTTCTGATCGTAGATGAATCGTGTTCTTTCCCTCAGTATATTGAATGGAAATCGAAGATGGACTGCTCGAAAAAGTTTGAAACTGCTGCGTTCTAGACGCCTGAATTCCTAAAGAATCATAACGAGTGGTGGTTTTCAAAAGTGACCAATTCTTGACATCCTGAAAACGTGTCCACCCTCCGTGCGCTTCAACGCAACGGTCGATGATTTCTTCCGCAGTTATTGATTTTGGGGTACAGGACAACAGCAGGATACACAATCCCCACAAACCCATAATTTTCATACAAAATATGTGCTAGAGAATCCCTTGGTCGCTCAAAATGATCAGAACGGACAAAATCATAAAAGTGAGTGCTGGAAACGATTTTGCCGCTGCATCCCCTACTTTCAAGTGCATAATGATGGCCACGAACATAAGCAAGGCCATCACAGATGCCGCAGGTAGTGCCAGTGATGGCACCCAAATAGAAACCACCAAAGCCAGAGCACTGAGCACTTTCAATCCGCCTACGAGGTACATCATGGTCTCAGAAAGACCGTACGCTTGAAACTCTTCCTTCATACTACCTGCATCTTTGCCGCGGTAGGGTGTTTGCTTGTTGAAACGAAAGAACCAAACGTTGATGATGCTGATAAAAATGATCACTTTGGCTGCGAGGATAACGTAATACATGGGATGGTTTTTAGTGTTATTTGATAATTTACAACTTTTTTAAACTACCTTCCAAATCATGACACTACTACGGGCACTGATGATCTTCTCCGCTGTATCCTTTCTGTTTTTCGGATTGAGCTGTCTGTTTTCGAAGTATATGGTGGATGAGTTCAAACGATATGGACTGGCAAATTTTAGACTTCTCAATGGTATTTTACAAGTAGTAGCGGCCTGTGCGCTATTTCTCGGAGTCTGGTATAAACCCTTGGCATTGGTTGCTTCCTTGGGTTTATCACTTTTGATGTTTGCTGGCTTTTTGGTGCGCTTGAAAATTCGAGACGGTTTTGTCAAATCTTCACCTGCTTTCTTATATATGGTTTTGAATGCCTACATTTTCTACCTCTTGTTGCAGGTGAAAGAGGTACTCTAACGATGCTCGGGAGGTATATCTTTGTAGGTAGCAGCCATCTTAGCTGCCTCAGTTAAATCCTTCGGTTTGAAAATCATTTCTGTAGTTGCAGGATATTTTTGAAGCATTTGCTTCGGTCGTATGGGTCTTTCTACGAAATTTCCACTGCAGCTAGGACACACATTTTCAAATAGCTCTAAGGCACAAGTCTTACAGTACGTGCATTCAAAGCTGCAGATCATGGCCTCTATGGAGTCAGGAGGCAGGTCCTTTCCGCAGTGTTCACATATAGGGCGTAACGCTAACATGAACTAAAGTTAGCAGAAGTTTTGTGAACCCTAGCACAGGAATCCTTATTTTTAAACTGATGTACGCTATTGTTGATATAGAAACTACTGGAAATGGTTTTCACGGAAACCGAATCACAGAGATTGCCATCTTCCGGCACGATGGACATCAAATCATTGATGAGTTTACCTCTTTGGTGAATCCTCAAGCGACGATACCTCCATACATTATAGCGCTAACAGGTATTGATAATGAAATGGTAGCAGATGCGCCTCTTTTCGGAGACATTGCAGAGCAGGTCACGAAAATGACACAAGACGCTGTTTTTGTGGCACACAGCGTGAACTTCGACTTCAATGTGATCAAATACGAAATGGAGCGCCTAGGTCTTCCCTTTCAACGTAAAAAACTATGTACCGTTCGTTTGACAAGGAAGTTGGTGCCTGAC
>CAWUKP010000373.1:0-2474 GCA_963922975.1 uncultured Spongiivirga sp.
CAAATTTTTTGATGCGTTCCCATTTGCCAAAGCGTTCGTTGTAGCTATCCACTTCTTGCTGAATACGTTCAACCACTCGTGGGTCTCGGATGACCTCTGCCGTGTCTTTGGGAAGCTCTAGCTCGTGGCGTTCTGCCCAGTCTTCCAAGAATTCAAAATTGGGTTGAATAAAAGCAGCAGGCATTTTTTCACCTTCGCCGAGCACCATTACCTGCTCAATAAAGCGAGATTGTTTCAATTCATTTTCTAGCAGCGCTGGAATAATGTATTTACCACCGGAGGTTTTGAACATTTCTTTCTTACGACCTGTAATACGCAGAAAACCATCTTTGTCGACCTCACCTTTGTCGCCTGTATGAAAGTAATCTCCTGTCATCACCTCTGCCGTTCTTTGAGGATCTTTGTAGTAGCCCTTCATGATGTTAGGGCCTTTTGCTAGAATTTCACCATCCTCAGCAATTTTTACTTCTACATTGTCAATAATTCGCCCTACGGTACCAATTCGCCAACCACTATTGCGTTCGTCATTCACCGAAATTACTGGAGAGGTCTCTGTCAAACCATAACCTTCCATAATGGGCATGCCCGCCGCAGCGAATACGCGCGCTAATCTTGGTTGCAAGGCGGCACTTCCTGAAACCATGAGTTTAAGCTCTCCGCCCAGCGCTTCTTGCCATTTGCTGAAGATCAATTTGCGGGCAATTTTCAACTGAAATTCATACCAACCACCGTTGGCTTTATACGGTTCGAAACGAAGGCCTAAACCAATAGCCCAAAAGAAGAGTTTCTTCTTGATACCACTGAGTTCAGCACCTTTCGCATAGATTTTGTCATATATCTTTTCATACAATCGAGGTACGGCGGTCATCACATGCGGTTTCACTTCTTTGGCATTGTCGCTCAACTTATCGATGGCTTCCGCGAAGTAGATACTCACACCACAATATTGATACAAGTATAAGATCATGCGCTCAAAAATGTGACATACCGGTAGAAAACTCAAACCCCGAGAATTCCCATAATCTAGCGGTACTCGTTTTTCACTGTCAATCACATTACTCACCACATTGCGATGCGAAAGCATCACGCCTTTAGGTTTTCCTGTGGTTCCTGAAGTATAGATCAATGTAGCCAGATCATCGGGTTGTACAGCAGCCTTTCGCGCTTCCACTTCCTGTTGGTTGCTATCGTCTTGACCCAGCGCAAGGAGCTCTGTCCAATTTTTGACACCTTCCAATTCATCGAAGGAATAGATCTCTTTCAAGGAAGGAATGTTCCCCTTCACCATTTTTAGCTTATCATATACCTCACTACAGGAAACAAAACAATACACAGATTCGGAATGGTTGAGGACGTATTCGTAATCCTCTTGGCCGATGGTTGGATAAATGGGCACATTCTGTGCACCAAGTTGTAAGATACCGATATCCATGACATTCCACTCGGTGCGGTTAGTCATCGAAATGACGGCGATCTTATCATTGGGCTGTACGCCCAAGCGAAGCAACGCTCGACTGACGGCGTTTGCCTGGTCAATATATTCTTGGGTAGAAATCTTTTTCCATTGGCCATCGTATTTCGTGGCAAATGAAACGTCGAGATTATACTTTTCTAATTGGTAATAGGGAAAATCAAAGAGTCGTGTTACCTGCGCCATTCAATCTAAAATTAGGGTCGAATGTGCAAATTATGAAAATTGAGGGCGATTTTCAACTCAGTTGTGAATAAAGCAGCACAATTTTTATCAGATGCTAAATCTTTGTGCCTTCAATCCACTTTCTAGCATTTACAAACGCCTCGATCCAGGGAGATACTTCATCCTTTCGATCTTTGGGATAGTGTGCCCAATTCCATGGAAAAATAGAGCGTTCGATATGCGGCATCGTGACCAAGTGGCGACCCGAAGGATCACAAAGCATGGCCGTATTGTAATCAGAACCGTTTGGATTGGCAGGGTAACCATCGTAGCCATACTTTGCCACGATTTCGTAGTCTTCTTCCTTGTGAGGAAGCGCAAACTTCCCTTCCCCGTGAGAGATCCAAACGCCTAAGGTAGTCCCTGCTAGGCTGGAAAGCATCACAGAATTGTTCTCTTGAACCACAACCGAGGTAAAGGCACTTTCGTGTTTGCCTGAATCGTTGTAGGTCATCTTCCCATGGGTCTCATGCTCTGGATTGATCAAATCGAGTTCCATCCACAGTTGACAACCATTGCAAATACCTACAGAAAGGGTATCATCGCGATCGAAGAATTTGCGAATGGCAGTTCTAGCTTTTTCATTGTACTTGATAGCTCCCGCCCAACCTTTGGCAGAACCCAATACGTCAGAATTTGAGAAGCCGCCCACAGCACCTAAAAACTGAATGTCTTCTAGCGTTTCACGGCCCGAGATAAGGTCAGTCATATGCACGTCCTTCACCTCAAACCCTGCTAAATACATGGCATTCGCCATTTCGCGCTCGGAATTACTACC
>CAWUKP010000374.1:0-2472 GCA_963922975.1 uncultured Spongiivirga sp.
AGGCAATCCCATTTCTTCACGTTCACCTTCCTCTTTGAGCTCGTATTTACGGTTGTATCCCAAGCTCGGGAAGTGGATGTTTTTAAAAAACGTTCCGTTGTAAACAAGTTCTGTGTCTGAATTTCCATCTTCAAAACCTTTTGGCGTAAAGGATTGCGTGAATTCTAGTTGCATGGAGGCATCTGGATGCAAAGGCGTATCTAATTTGTAGATGGTGTAGTCGAATTCTTTGTAAGTGGAATCTACTTCTGCCCCACCTTCAAGAACCAATTTCTCGAGCGTCACATAAGAAGACAGGTACTTCTGAATATGAATTTCCTCAATCACTTGTTTGGTGGTGTTTTTAAGCATGTAGGTTCCATGAGCGGTATAGCTTCGATCTTCAGGATATAATTCGATTTGTAGAAGTGTCTCTGTGATTTTTGGCTGTGGAAAATAAGCGAATGACTGGAGAGTTCTTTCATATCGTGCCCGAAAGTTCTGCTCTTCCGCATCAGTCCAGTAGGTATTTAAAACATTAGTGTTATAGAAAATGTAGCTACCGAGAAGCATGAAAGCGATCAAGGCTGTACATCCCATAACTTTTATAGGTTTGGTCAATTCCTGTTTGCTGCTCTTAAGGCGTTTCCACAAACTTGCTTCACTCCCTCTTTGCATGAGCACAGCACTTATGAGTAACATGAACATACCAAAAACCAACCAATAGGCCTTTATCCAGAGATACGGTTTTAGAAAATGGCCGTAGTCGTTCATTTCGGAATAGGTACCCAACATTGTACCGCCAAACTTGTACAGGTTATGATGGAATCCCAAAAATCCAGTACCCACATTAATTGCGCAAAAAACCAAAGTCAAAAAGATGCCTACAAACCTGTTCTTGCTTATAATTTGAAAGAAAAAGGCAATGAAGGTGTAAAGGGTCAGGAATGGTAGTATTTCAACAAAAAACCCAGAGAAATAAACCCCTAGTTCAAATTGATAATAACCACTTGCCATTTGATAGCCTATACCCGCAATGATTAAGCATAGAAGTAACAATACATAAATGGCGTTTAGGGCTAGAAACTTACTTACTATAAAAATGAGGTTGGTGGTGGGTGTAGGGTCATTCAAATTGTATTGCTGAATGGTGCGTTCTTTCCACAATAATTCACTGGAATAGAGCAATAAGATGATGACAAAAAAATAGATGGACAGCTCTTGTAATTCTTCAATGATAAAGTAGGTTGTCGGATAGCTATCCACTTCATACACAGTTCCTAAATGAACCGAATTAATTGCGATGATGATCACGCCACAAGCAACAATAGCCCAAAAAGCTGTTTGTTTTAGCAGGAGAAGCGTGTAGAATTTGGTGAGCGTGAAAAGTTGTTTCCATTTTACGATCCGAGTATGGGAAAGATCTACTTTTGGAATACTGTACGCTGGGTTATCAATGATGGGATTTCCTGGAATAGGTTTTTGCAGCCTATTTTTGGGTTTTCGTGCCAACATGCTGAATGAGAATTTGACATATCCCAAGACCAACACCAGCAAACCTATGCCAGTCCAGAACACTTTATTAAGTGCTAAAATACCCTTAGGTTTTATGAGCATGGTATTACGCTCTTCTAGTGTCCAATCTTTCGTCCATTCTGTGAGCGTACTCAATGAAAGAGGATCCAATATTCCTTTGAGGTAGGTATTTGTGAACGTTTTGGTCACTAAAAACAACACAAAGAGGACAATACCCTGCGTGTACACAACCATCATTTTTCGGGTCAGTGTACCTGTTACGAAAAACACACTTCCGCCGACAAAAAGTATGGGCACAACAATAACCATGAACGTTTGTATGTAGGTCCATGCACTGAAGGTCGATAATTCGTTAGCAGGGTGCCAAGGCATCTGCACTCCTAACATCATGCCCAACGGTAAGCCGCAAAAAATAAAGAGTAACACCGCAAAAGATCCCAAAAACCGGCCCACAAGGTAATGGTGCTTTGTGATCGGGTTGACAAATAGTAGCGGCTGCAAATCGTATTGAAAATCACGCAATACTGGAACTCCCATGATTATTGACACACCAATCATAAAAATTCCCGTGATGGCACCCATGGTTTTAGCAACAACTAAAGGCGCATTTTTGACCATTCCCCCCATCTCCGCGCCTTGAAAAATAAAATCTACGCCAACCAAAGAGAAAAGGAATAATATGATGAAAAACGCATATGTTTCAAGACGTTGAAGTCTGTAGCGTATTTCAAACTTGAAAATTTCGTACCACATAAGATCTCTATTTTAGTTGTTGATTTGAGCAAAATAGAGTTCTTCAATACTAGCTTCAATGGAGGTAAATCCATTGTCTGGCGGTGTCTCACTAACCACTTGAATGACGGGTTGACCCAAATACAATTTGTCATTGATTACCTGATAATACTCTTTGTATAGGTTTATTTCCGATCGGTGGATGGTCTTTTGATACACTTTCCC
>CAWUKP010000375.1:0-2469 GCA_963922975.1 uncultured Spongiivirga sp.
TCTGGTTGTCTGGAATATTGGGAAAAAACGCACAAGCAGCCAATCAGATTGCCTTAAACCTTGCCTCTATGACTTTTATGGTAGCTATGGGTTTGAGTGTTGCTGCCATGGTTCGTGTGGGCAATCAAAAGGGATTGAAAAATTTTTCGGAATTACGACGCATTGCGTTCTCTGTGTTTTTACTCACTTTTTTCATCGAAGTGATCTTCGCCTTGATCTTTACCTTGTTTCATGAACAACTGCCCAAAATCTATGTGAATCTCGCAGACGCAGATGATGCTTTAGACAATTTAGAAGTAATCGGCATTGCGGCTAAATTGTTATTGGTGGCAGCTATTTTTCAAATTTCCGACGGAGTTCAAGTGGTCGTATTGGGTGCTTTACGAGGATTGCAGGATGTGACCATTCCTACCTGGATCACCTTCATTGCCTATTGGCTTATCGGCTTTCCTGTGAGTCTCTATCTCGGGCTTTATACCGAGTGGAAGAGTAGCGGAATTTGGATGGGGCTGCTGGCGGGTCTTACGGCCTCAGCGATATTATTGTATCTTCGATTCAATCATTTGACCAAAAAATTAATTCGTACTCAAAACCCATCCTATGGAGATTCCTAAGTTCTTAATGGGCGACAATACTGACTTTCCAGAAGACATATTTGTGATTCATACCGAGTTTCCTCGATTTGTGATCAACCTGCGCAATGATGAAATTCATTGGCTAGAAGAATTTGATCGCGAAGACGAAAAGGAAATCCTAAACGAGACACACAATATGATCAAGGCGGCCTCAGATTTCTACGATAGAGAAGTGGCAAACTATCAAGATTGATGCTCGACGAATTGATCAAATACGACAAAGAACTTTTCCTTTTTTTAAATGGGCTCGGCAGTTCATCTTGGGATGGTTTCTGGTTATTCATGACCAACAAATGGTCTTCCATTCCCTTGTATCTGGCATTACTCGTTTTGAGTATTCGGTATTTTGGCTGGAAACAAACGGGTGTCATCCTTCTACTAGTGGCCCTTTTGATCACCCTTTCGGATCAAACGGCCAATTTGTTCAAGCACACGGTAGCACGTTTACGGCCTTGTCACGATGAAAGCATTTTTGAGCAGATGCGCTTGGTGAAACCCTATTGTGGAGGGAAGTTTGGCTACTTTTCCGCCCACGCGAGTAATTCACTGGCTTTAGCTACTTTTTTTAGTTTGCTGTTTAAGAAACACCTCAAAATACTACCGTTATTATTGGTCGTTTGGGCGCTAACCGTCGCCTACAGCAGAATTTACATTGGAGTGCACTTTCCTTTGGATATCATTACTGGAATTTCCTTTGGCATGCTCGTTGGCTGGTTAGCGTATTATATTTTTCAAAAACTACCCCTTGAAAAGCTTCAATCATAGCACATACTTGTTCTTACTACTGCTCATCGTTCTGGTGATGCTCATTGGATTCTTTTGTCCACTGATGGTGAATGATTCCAATCAATTTGCGGTGATGGCGATGCGCATGGTGCAGGAGCAGGACTACTTCACCCTTATCAAAGACACAGAAGAGTATCTGGATAAACCACACATGCATTATTGGTTAGCCGCTTTGTCTTATGAGGTTTTTGGGATGAATCAATTTGCCTACCGCATACCGGCTTTACTTGCTTTATTACTGGGTGCGTACTCGTGCTTCGGGTTGGGGAAGTTATTCTACAATCAGCAGGCGGGTTGGATCGTGGCACTTCTATTTCTAACGGCACAAACTATCGTACTCTCTGCCATCGACGTCCGCACTGATGCAGTCCTAACAGGCTTTGCTATTTTCAGTATTTGGCAACTGATGACCTACATCGAGAAGGGTAGTTGGAAACCTTTGTTACTTGGAGCCTTCGCAGCAGGCGTTGCCTTCTCCACCAAAGGTCAGATTGCACTGGTGGTCATTGGGATGTGCGTATTGGTTCAGCTATTGTACACGCGAAAATGGTATCGTTTATTCAGCGTGAAGGTGTTGGGTGCATTGCTCATTTTTGCACTAACCATTGCTCCAATGCTCTATGCGTATTACCAACAATTTGATTTGCATCCTGAGAAAGTAATTCGTGGGCGTGATCAACGAAGCGGTATTTTTTTCATTCTGTGGGAACAGAGTTTTGAGCGTCTTAGTGGGGAAGGAGTAGGGAAGAATAGCAGCGACTTCTTCTTTTTCTATCATACCTTGCTGTGGACCGTCTTGCCGTGGACCTTCGTAATGCTGGCTGCATTTTACGGCAAGGGCAAGGAGTTGATACAGTTTAGGTTTCGGTATCAAAACGGCCGACAACTCATGGCTTTCGTCGCGTTTTTCGTGCTCCTTTTTTTAATCAGTTTTGCGCAATTTAAACTACCTCATTATTTAAACGTGCTTATTCCATTGGTGGCTCTAATCACTGGTGGTTTTCTGATCACAGTACACAACCACAAAAAGGAACGCCTCTTAAAAACC
>CAWUKP010000376.1:0-2438 GCA_963922975.1 uncultured Spongiivirga sp.
TTGGGTTCAACAATCATATTGGCGCCATACACCTTCACTTTGCTTTTGTCAAAAAAGTATCCAACCGCAAATCCTATGATGGCGATAATTACAATGCGGACAAAATGCTTTCTCAAGAATATGAGTAGTAAAAGCAATCCCTGAAAAATCCACATTAATACCTTCCCAATAAACGTGAAAAGGCGATTGAACATGTCTCCAATCATCTTGAATAACTGTCCCAAGTCGATTTCCTCGTTTTGATTATGAGGGGTGTTCGGATTTGTGCTCATAGTCTATTTATTGAAGATTTGCTTTAAAATTTTATCAGTTATAAGATAGGTAGGCACTACCCCTGTAGTACCTAAACCTCCGGAAGCCAAGGTGCTTCCAGTTTCAAGAGGATTATCCGAGGCATAATAGGCATATCTTACCTTCACTTCCTTAGAAACACTTTCTCGAATTTTTGAAGCCGCCTGAATGGCTTTTTGATAGTGTGCTCCTTCCATTTCAAGACCGATTACGTTCCAGGTAGAATCATAAAAGAACTTCAAAATATCCTTATTTTGAAGCGAAGTTCCCAACACAGTAATCATGGTACCTTCATAAACCTTAGGACCGTGACCATTGAAATCCTCTTTGCACAATTCGTTTTCGAAAGGGTAATTATCCGCCGTTCCCTCAAATATATGAGCTGAAGGAATCATTATATCTCCTTTCCCACCTTCGAGAATGCCTGCCTTCCCCATAATAGAAATGGAATCGAGTCTCAAATATAAGGGATTGTGATTTTCTAATCGGTATGGTTTTAATAATTCATCGATCGTCTCGTAGGCCTGCTCACCGAAGGCATAGTCCATAACAAGGATAACTGGTGCCTCTTGGATGTTTTCTGGAGAATAGCTCGCTTTATTGTTGGTGAATTTAGCTGTATCGAAGATTTGTACATCGATATTCGTTCCTGAAAGGTCTTTGATAAATGTCATCCCTTGCTGTTTCGCCAACTTTTCAACTTTGGCTCTCAAGGTATGGTCTTCATCTACACTAAGCTTTTCGTAGAGCTTCATGGCTGGCACATCTTTAAACTCCCGTTGCAAGGCCGAAGCTGCAAATAAGGAATTCATAACACTATGCATATTCGCACTAATAATGTGCAATGGCCTGTCTAGTAGATTTTCTCGTTTGAGGAATGCCTTGATGTTATTCGCCCAAAGTTCGCCGTAAAGGTGGTGCCCGATGCGCTCTCGTAGTAGTGGACTAAATGTGATGCTCCGCTTGTTATGGGTTACATTTTCTTCCAGAGAGAGCTTCCCCATCCAATAGATTACTTTGAGAAATCGTTCGGGATTTTTTTTGGTGGAAAAAGCCTCATAGGCATCTCTTACCTCGTCAAAGGTGCGCCCTAAAATCTGGGCAACATGGGAAATAGTTACCTCACGCTCTTCGAGGGTGAGTTTCTTTCCCTTTTTTATCGCGGCTTCCAGCTTTACCCAATCTCTGGTAGTTTCGCCATGTTCATTAACCAACACCTTATCACAAATCTTCTGAGACTCGACAAATAAGAAGGTCAAATGGGTAAGAACATCATAAATATCCGAGCGTCCGCGAGTGATCTCGATATTCATTTGCTCGGCGTCGATACGATAGCAATTACGACGTCTTTTAGGTGGGATAATGGGCTTGAAGTGCGATTCTCTGTAGCCTTCTTCAGCAGTTAAGTTAATGAATCGACATTCTTCAATGCCTTCTGGTAGTCTATCCAACACATATTGTAAACCACTCAGCTCCGTTTTCTCTTCAGCAACACTTCCGTAGATTTCAGGACGTAATACTAATAAGGTGTCTTTCAGCGTCTCGCCAGATACACCCATGGGTTTGTAAAAACCACGGTTGAAAAGGTGTCGCATCGTAATGTAGAGGCGTTCAATGGCTGCCGAAGATTCTTGAGCCCTTGTACGAACGTGTTTATTTGCGTTTATCATTGGTTAATTTGGCAGGCAAAGATACAATGATTTTGAGAACATTAGCTTTTTATAAAAGCAGACAAGCCTTTGGCAATAGTGCGATCGTTCGATAAACGCGGTACTTTGTTTTGTCCTCCAAGTTTACCAATCGACTTCATATATCGATTGAAGGCGTTCTCTTCCAGTTTGGTAAGCTGAAGTGATTGCAAGACCTTCCCTGTAATCAAGTCGTCATAATAGCTATTCTGTGCTCTGAGCGAGGTTTCCAGCGTATGTACAAACAGTTCTTCATCGGCAGGTGCAATTTGAAACTCTACCAGCCATTCGTGATAGGGTAACCCTTCAGTAGGCGTGATCTGAGGGGCAACAGTAAATTCATTGATCTGCGCGCCGGTAATAGTTAAAGCCTCCTGCATGGCTTGTTCCACCTCTTTTCCAATTACGTGTTCCCCAAAGGCCGAGATGAAGTGTTTGATCCTTCCTGAAACGATTATG
>CAWUKP010000377.1:0-2426 GCA_963922975.1 uncultured Spongiivirga sp.
ATTCGTTCGATTTCTTCTTCGGAATAGGCACAGAGGTCGCTGGCGTATGTGCCATCTTCGGACGTGTGTTTCTCACCAAAATAAATTCCGCCTGTCAGTTCCCGATAGATGGTGAAATCAGACCCCTCAATGCGTTCACGCTTTAGTGGGGACTTATCAAGCAATGTAGGGTAGGCCTTCATCGGGCGTATGTTGGTGAAAAGTCCTAAAGACTTGCGAAGCTTCAATAATCCTTGCTCAGGACGCACTTTGGCCGTTGGGTCGTTATCGTATTTGGGATCGCCAATGGCACCAAAAAGTACCGCATCCGAAGTATTACAAACGTCTAAAGTTTCTTCAGGAAGTGGGTCGCCGGTTTTGTCGATAGCTATCGCACCCACAAGCGCCTCTGTATAGCTAAATTCATGGTCGTATATATCGGCAATGGCATTGAGCGTTTGAATGGCTTGAGCGGTCACCTCTGGACCGATACCATCGCCAGCTAAAACAGCGATCTTCAACTGCATAAAAAGGAATTAAAAAGTTCGCGAAGCTTCAAAAGCTTCGATTTCAGGTTTCATGTTCACTAGATAGTCGATATCGTCATATCCGTTGAGTAAACACGTTTTTTTGTAAGCACTAATTTCGAAAGATTCTTGTATTCCCGCTTCTGGCACTGCAATGGTCTGCGCTTGCAAATCAATTTCTACCGTAACAGAGGCATCCTTTTCGATGGCTTCGAAGAGTGTTTTCAAGAATTCTTCAGAAACTTGTACTGGAAGCAGTCCGTTATTTAAGGCGTTGCCTTTAAAAATGTCTGCAAAGAAACTAGACACCACTGCTTTAAATCCATAGCCAGTCAAGGCCCAAGCAGCGTGTTCGCGACTACTGCCGCAGCCGAAATTATTCCCTGCCACCAAAATAGGTCCGGAATACTTTTCTTGATTCAATGGAAAGCCAGATTTTGGCGACCCCTCTTTATCGTAACGCCAATCGCGAAACAAATTATCGCCAAAACCTTTGCGATCCGTAGCTTTCAGAAAACGCGCAGGAATGATCTGATCGGTATCTATGTTTTCGATGGCCAGTGGAACTGCCGACGTGTATAATGTGCTAAACTTTTCCATCAATTATAAGACTGTGAAATATCAATAATTTTACCCGCAACGGCTGTAGCGGCTGCCATCAACGGACTTGCCAAGATGGTACGGGCGCCTTGGCCTTGCCGCCCTTCAAAGTTCCGATTGGAGGTAGATACACAGTATTCTCCTGCGGGTATCTTATCATCATTCATGGCTAGGCAAGCGGAGCAACCGGGTTGACGTAATTCAAAACCTGCTTCGATGAAGACTTTGTCTAAACCTTCCACCACAATTTGTTGCGCCACTTGCTGTGAGCCAGGAACGATCAATGCATTCACATTGGATGCCTTTTGTTTTCCTTTAATATAGTCTGCCGCTAAGCGGAAATCTTCAATGCGAGAATTGGTACAACTTCCTATGAAGACATAATTAATCGCTTTGCCAATCAGTTTTTCACCCTTTGAAAAGCCCATGTATTGCAATGATTTTTCAAAGGAAGCTCCGTTTTCCGAAGGAATCGATTCAAAAACCTTAATGCCCATTCCTGGATTGGTGCCATAGGTTAGCATCGGAGCAATATCAGAGCCGTCAAAGTGGAATTCCTGATCAAAAACTGCATCATCGTCACTGGGTAAGGTTCTCCAATAGGTTACCTTTTCGTCGAATGCCGGACCTTCAGGGGCAAACTCTCGTCCTTTTACGTATGCAAAAGTGGTTTCGTCTGGCGCGATCATACCGCCACGCGCCCCCATTTCAATACTCATATTGCAAACGGTCATTCGCCCTTCCATGGACATATTTTCAAAGACTTCACCTGCATATTCCGCAAAGTAGCCAGTTCCTACATCGGTGCCAAGTTTGGCGATGATGTAGAGAATCACATCTTTAGGTGTCACTCCTGGTTTCAACTGGCCATCTACCGTAATGCGCATGCTTTTAGGTTTGGTCAGCAGTAAACATTGACTGGCGAATACTTGTGCAACTTGACTGGTTCCAATACCGAAAGCAATACTTCCGAAAGCACCATGCGTTGAGGTATGACTATCGCCGCAAACAATGGTCATCCCGGGTTGGGTAATGCCCAATTCTGGTGCCATCACATGCACAATTCCTTGGTATTGGTGTCCGAGGCCATAAAGTGTGATACCGTGTTTTTGGCAGTTCTCAGTAAGTTTCTTCACCTGATTCCTTGAAAGTACGTCTTGTATAGGTAAATGCTGATTGAGCGTAGGTACATTGTGATCTGCGGTGGCTACGATCTGATCAGGTCTGAAAATCGGAATGCCGCGCTCTTCTAACTCGTTGAAAGCTTGCGGACTGGTTACTTCATGAATCAGGTGCTTGTCGATATACAGCGCTTGTGGA